>NZ_JAWOTX010000013.1:0-156116 GCF_033339115.1 Vibrio sp. 947
GTTCTTTTAGTTGTTGATTTCATAACACTCTCCAATTTTGGGGGTGGAAAGTGTCAACCTTATTTAGGACGGCACAATAAATACAAAAAAAGCTAAGTACCATTAGCACTTAGCTTTTTTCACTAGAATGCGGGTTAGTTCTATTTTTCCCAACGCTGTGCAGCTTGATGATCGGTGTCGCGCGACTCAACCCAACGATCTTCATTCGTCGTACGCTCTTTTTTCCAAAATGGAGCTTGGGTTTTCAGATAATCCATGATGAACTCGCACGCATCAAATGCCGCGCCGCGGTGCGCACTGGAAACGCCCACAAATACAATTTGATCACCGCTATCCATGTCTCCGACGCGATGAATCACGCGTACACCTAATAGTGGCCAGCGAGACTCAGCTTGATCGCAAATGTCGCTCAAGCTCTTCTCTGTCATCCCCGGATAGTGCTCTAGATGTAAACCAATCACATTATCCCCAAGGTTCATATCTCGAACTTTACCAACGAATGTAACGACAGCGCCGGCAGCCGTCCCTTCAGATAGACGTTGATATTCTTGCTCAACCGAAAAGTCTTCAATTTGTACAGAAACACGAGAATCCATCTTAACCCCCAGTTACCGGCGGGAAAAACGCAACTTCATCACCTGCTTTTACTTGTGTATCCAGAGGGACGATAGATTGGTTCACTGCAGCAAGTAGCTTTCCTGACTCGAGTGCTAAATCCCACTTGCCATCTTTCTTAGTGCCTTCTTCCACTAGATGTGCACGAATTGATTCAACCGTTTCAAACGGCCCGTCTAACTCAACACTGTCGATGCCAATCAGCTCGCGAGTTTGAGCAAAGAAAAGTACTTTAATCATGATTCCACCTTAAAGTGACCAGATTTACCACCCGTTTTCTCTAATAGACGAACTTGACCAATGACCATGTCTTTTTGTACTGCTTTACACATATCGTAAATCGTTAGAGCAGCAACGGAAGCTGCCGTGAGCGCTTCCATTTCCACACCAGTTTTACCCGCAAGTTTACATACTGATTCGATGCGAACTTTGTTCTCTGCTTCGATAGCTTCCAGTTGAACTTCAACTTTAGAGAGTAGTAGCGGATGACAAAGTGGAATCAAATCCCAGGTTTTCTTCGCAGCTTGAATACCAGCAATACGAGCCGTCGCAAATACATCACCTTTATGGTGCTGGCCAGAGACAATCAGTTGAAGTGTTTCTGGGGCCATGTGAACAAATGCTTCAGCACGAGCTTCACGAACCGTCTCCGTTTTTGCTGACACGTCAACCATGTTTGCTTCGCCAGAAGCATTGATATGTGTAAATTGGGTCATTGTTTTTCCTTCGCTTTTAGGAAAGGTTATACAGATAGGTGTGGCATGAAGTTACAAGGGCGATGACTTGCATCCAACTGCTGTTTAATAATTTTTGTCCAGCCTGTGCGGCACGCACCAGTTGAACCTGGCATTGCGAAGATCACGGTGTGGTTAGCAAAACCAGCAATCGCACGAGACTGAATCGTAGACGTACCGATCTCTTCGTACGACACCATACGGAACAACTCACCAAAACCTTCAACTTCTTTATCAAATAGAGGCTTAAGTGCTTCTGGCGTGCTATCACGTGAGGTGAAACCTGTACCGCCAGTAATCATGATCGCTTGTACGCTTTCATCAGCAATCCATTGAGAAACAATCGCGCGGATCTTGTACATGTCATCAATAACAATTTGCTTGTCTACTACGTTGTGACCCGCTTCTTGAGCATGCTCAGCTAGGTAACGACCAGAGGTATCGTTTTCTTCAGTACGAGTGTCAGATACCGTTAGAACGGCAATATTTGCAGGTTGGAATTTGCTTTCAGCGTGACCCATTTGTTCACCTATTCTCTTAATTAGCTTTGATACGCTTGGTATCGATTCGGAAAAAGTTAGAGCCAGCTTATCACTAAGCTCGCTCTAAAAGTTGAATGAAGTTAGCCGCCGATAGACGCGAGGTGTGGCGTCATACCAGTATTGCCATCATGCAAGAAATGGCTTACCGACTTGGTTTGTAACTGCGCCTGGATACGTTCAATAAGCTCACTCTCTTGCTCATCACGTTCCAAAAGATCACGCAATTCTACACCGTAGTCTCCAAACAGACATAGGTGCAGCTTACCCATCGCAGAAACGCGCAGTCGGTTGCAGCTTTCACAAAAGTCTTTTTCATAAGGCATGATAAGACCTATTTCACCCTTGTAATCAGGATGAACAAATACTTGCGCAGGACCATCACTATGCGAGCGTACTTTCAGCAACCAACCATTTGCAATTAGCTGGTTACGAATTGCCACTCCGGATACATGGTGCTTATTAAATAGCTCATCCATCTCACCCGTTTGCATCAACTCAATGAAACGCAGTTGGATTGGACGATCTTTTATCCAGTTAAGAAACGCTGGCAGCTCGTGATGGTTCAGATCTTTCATCAACACCACATTAACTTTTACTTGCTCATAACCGACCTCGAACGCACGTTCGATACCATTCATGACTTCAGTAAACTTATTTTCACCTGTGATTTGATGAAACATACGCGGGTCAAGGCTATCCACACTGACATTAATGTGGGTTAAACCCGCTTCACGCCAATCTGCGACTTGTTTTGCCATGCGATAGCCATTGGTTGTCGTTGCAACTTTTTGAATGCCAGGCGTCGCCGCTACTGAATGGATAATGTCGGTAAAATCTTTGCGTAAGCTAGGCTCACCACCAGTGATGCGCACTTTTGACGTGCCACAATCAGCGAATGCTTTTACGACCCGTTTGATTTCAGGGAGAGATAAAAAAGACGAGTTTTTATTGCCCGAAGGCTTATAGCCATCAGGAAGGCAATAGGTACATTTGAAATTACATACGTCGGTCACAGACAGACGCAAGTAATAAAACTTACGATGAAATTTGTCTTCGAATTGTTGCGCCACGGAACACCTTTCCAAACACGGGAGGCATGGCCATTTCCAATCATGCCCTTGTGACAGTATGCCACTGGCTCAAAACGCTTATCCAAGGACTTAGCAATAGTGAGCTCGGAGTTATGGCAACCAGAGATATGAAATCTCTGATAGCTTTGCGGTGTAAAATACTTAATATTTGTAATGGAATCCAGACTTGAGTGATAAAAAACTCTCTAGAGACACAATTTACCGCTAAGTGAGTACCTTTAAGACACTCCTTAAGATAAATTGTAGCCGTTTTTTATTAGATTATTAGAAGAACATAATGAATATCTACACAGATAAAAAAGTGGTCGCTGTTGGCGGTGGTCATGGCTTAGGTCGAATGCTGGCCGCATTACGAGATTTTGGCAGCAATGCAACTGGGATTGTTGCCACGACTGACAATGGTGGTTCAACAGGAAGAATTCGTCACTGCCAAGGAGGAATCGCTTGGGGAGACACACGTAACTGTATTAATCAGCTCATTACAGAGCCTTCGATCAGTTCTATGATGTTTGAATATCGCTTCAAAGGCACTGGCGAACTTGATGGTCATAATCTTGGTAATTTGATGCTTACTGCACTCGATAACTTATCGGTCAGACCTTTAGATGCCATTAATCTGATTCGCAATATGTTAAAAGTCGACGTTAACATCCTTCCTATGTCCGAACACCCTTCGGATCTTTCCGCGTTATCCGTAGATGGGAAGTGGGTTACGGGAGAAACAAATGTCGACGAAATGAAAGCAGACTTGCGACGTTTGGATCTTTCACCAGAAGTGCCTGCTACCAAAGAAGCCATCACAGCTTTGGCGGAAGCGGACGCGATTATTCTTGGCCCTGGCAGTTTTTTAACTAGTATCATGCCTCCTTTATTGCTGCCTGAACTCGGCAAAGCGATTGCAGCAAACACAAAAGCAAAAGTCATTTTTGTTGCTAACCTGAGTCCAGAATACGGCCCAGCAGGAAGAATGACGATGGCTCAAAAATTAGAATGGTGTGAACGTGCCTGCCAAGGAAGAAAAATAGACGTGGTTCTAACAGAGAAAACCGAGCAAGACGTCTTAAGTCAATGGAATGTAGTGACGGAGTCACTCGCCTCCTCTAACCGAGACTGGCGTCACGATAGAAACAAGCTCAAACTAGCGATTGAAAATCAGCTACAACTTTCTATCTAGGAGCACGTTACCTGACTAGCGCCCTCTTTTAAGTTGTTTATTGATAATGAAAACCCTTCTGTCATCGAAGGGTTTTAGTTCAGGCATCCAGTAAGAACAGATGTTTACTAAGAAAAATGGTTAATAGGAATAAATAGCTACTGTCGCCAAGAGCGATAAGCATCTCGAGTTTCGTGCAAAAGATCGAACATAACCTCTAACACCTCAGACTCCGCAGTTAACTCACCGGCTTTCGCTTTTTTGTCTATGGACATCGCCAGTTCACAAAGGCGATCTGCCCCAAAGCTCGCAGCACTACTTTTCAACGCGTGGCTGATTTCTTTTGAGTAAGCTAATCGCTCTGCCCCCTGTAGTTGGGATAAGTTCTCGATATAGGTATCCATTTCTCCTAGGAAGATATCGAACAGTACAGGTACGTTGTCACTGCCAATTTCCATCGACAGTTCATCTATTTTTTGCTGATTTAATACATTTACACTCATACTTTTTGCCGCTCTTCCTTGCCGTTCCATGCCTGTAACTTGCGGTAAATCGTCGACGGACTGACATCAAGGTATCCCGCCGCTCGAGGAATATTGCCATCACATGCTTCAATCGCTTGCTCGATTGCCATTTTTTCCGTCATCCATAATGGCATAATCTCAGATGCGGTCATCGCTTTCGGCTCAATTAATTTAGCCACAGACGACGGACGGTCAAGCGGTTGATTCAACGGTGGCGGTAACATGTCCAACGTAATCTCTTTACCGTTGTTTAGAACAACGATATTGCGTAGCACGTTTTGTAACTGACGAACGTTACCCGGCCACTCATAGCTGTTGAATCGCTCGATGACATCAGGCGCAAAACGTATGAAGCTTTTTCCTTCTTCGTGTGACATGTAACCTAACAGTGAGTATGCAATTTCAATAACATCTTCGCCTCGTTCGCGTAAAGGCGGTAAATGCAAAGGAATGACATACAAACGATAGTACAAATCTTCACGGAATCGACCTTCTTGTACCTCTTTCCAAGGATCACGGTTAGTGGCACAAACAAAGCGCACATCCACGCTCTTCATTTTTGAGGAACCCACTTTTTGGAATGTGCCCGTTTGAATAAATCGTAGCAACTTGGTTTGTAAATCCAAGTCCATCTCACAAAGCTCATCTAGAAAAAGTGTGCCGCCATCCGCTAACTCAGCTGCCCCTTGACGATCATTCGCAGCGCCAGTAAAGGCCCCTTTTACGTGACCAAACAGTTCACTCTCAATCAAATCTTTTGGAATTGCAGCACAGTTAATTGCAATAAAAGGTTTGTCACCACGTTTACTTGCTGCGTGGATTGCCTCGGCACATACCTCTTTACCAGTACCACTTTCACCAGTGATAAAAATACTCGCTTTACTGCTCGCCGCGGAATCTATCGTACGGTAAACCTGCTGCATGGTTTGGCTACTGCCGATAAACCCCTGATAGCTCTGATTGCCTGGATTATCGGCTTCATTTTTTAGCTTGGTCGCTTTACGAATTGCATTGTTAACCGTGACACGTAAACGGTCTGCTTCACACGGTTTAATTAGAAAGTCTTGTGAGCCATGACGCATGGCCTCGACAGCGGTATCGATAGAACCGTGAGCGGTCATAAAGATTATAGGTACGTCGGGATGACTCTTTTTAACGGCATGTAAAACGTCCATCCCCGTCATATCTGGCAGACGGAGATCGAGTAAAATAAGATCTGGAATTCGATGATGTAGGCTCTCAATGGCATCCCTACCTGTGCCGACAATATTGATATCTATGCCAAGCGGTGTCAGGTATGAGCGGTACAGAGCCGCAACAGATGCGGTGTCCTCGACCATTAAAAGGTAACGAGACTTTGGGCCTTCGGGTTTTTGTTGCATAACCTAGCTATTATTTTGTTGTGTTTTAAACAATAATCGCATTACGCTTTGCATTTTGCAAATGACATTAGCTAAATTATGGGCAAAGGAAAAAATTCAAAAATAATATCAATTATTTAAAAAGTGGCACAAACCATGCTGTAACGATAGTGACCCCTCGGGTCACCTAGCCAACTGACGTTGTTAGTGAACGATATGTTCACAAAACAAGCCAATAGACCCGACTGCCTATTGGCTTCTTTTTTTTACAAGCGACCTAAAATGCTTGGATAGCTAAATCGGTAAGTTTGTTCAACTATTTGCGATGAACTGCGCTCGTAGTTTTTCAATCTCGTCACGCTTTTGTGCCGCTAACTCAAATTCTAAATCTTGCGCATGCTGATACATCGCCGCCTCCAGTCGACTGATTTCTTTTTCTAGCTGCTGAGGGGACAGTGCCTCGTAAGTTTGCGAAGGCTCCGCCACTTTCGATAATGGTACCTGTTTAGTGTTACGCTGGCGTTTAGACTTAGTGATATCGCCAAGTTCCATGATGTCTTTGATATTTCGTTTGAGCGCTTGTGGCGAAATACCCATTTCTTCGTTGTACGCTTCCTGCTTCTCGCGACGACGGTTAGTTTCATCCATCGCCTTTTTCATTGAGTTGGTGATTCGGTCAGCGTATAGAATCGCCTTACCTTCGATGTTTCGCGCAGCACGACCAATGGTCTGAATGAGTGAGCGTTCAGACCGCAAGAAGCCCTCTTTATCCGCATCCAAAATTGCAACTAACGAGACCTCTGGCATATCCAGGCCCTCTCTCAATAAGTTTATTCCCACCAGCACGTCAAATTCCCCAAGACGAAGGTCACGGATAATTTCCACACGCTCAACAGTATCAATGTCTGAGTGTAAATAACGTACCTTAACATCATGTTCGTGAAGGTATTCGGTGAGATCTTCAGCCATTCGTTTGGTCAGTGTTGTAACCAGAACTCGTTCATCTTTAGCTGCGCGAATACGGATCTCAGACAATAGGTCGTCGACTTGGGTCGCTACTGGGCGAACTTCCAACTCAGGGTCAAGCAAGCCTGTAGGACGAACGACTTGATCCGCTACATCACCCGCCGATTTTTCTAGTTCGTAATTTCCAGGAGTAGCAGAGACGAAAATCGTTTGTGGCGCTAGTGCTTCAAACTCCTCAAACTTCAGTGGACGATTATCCAAAGCTGAAGGTAACCGGAAACCAAACTCCACCAGCGTTTCTTTACGCGAACGGTCGCCTTTATACATGGCACCTATCTGCGGTACTGTCACGTGAGATTCATCGATGATCAACAAGCCATCATGAGGTAAGTAGTCAAACAGGGTTGGTGGCGGCTCACCTTCCGAGCGTCCACTGAGATAACGAGAATAGTTTTCGATACCGGAGCAAAAGCCCAACTCATTCATCATTTCGATATCGAATTGAGTGCGCTGGCTAATTCGCTGCTCTTCCAGTAGCTTGTTGTTATCTAGAAGCTGCTTTTTGCGCACTTCTAGTTCGACTTTAATATTTTCAATCGCTTCAAGAATGCGATCTCTTGGCGTGACATAGTGCGTCTTGGGATAGATGGTATAGCGCGGCAAGTCTCGTTGTTTCACCACGCCTGTCAATGGATCGAACACACTGATGCAATCCACCTCATCGTCAAACATCTCAACGCGCATAGCGTCTTGGTCTGATTCAGCAGGGAATATATCAATCACCTCGCCACGGACACGGAACTGCCCTCGCTCAAAAGCAACATCATTGCGCGAGTATTGGAGCTCCGCTAGGCGACGAAGCATATCACGCTGATCAATCACATCTCCACGTCGCAAATGAAGCATCATTTTTAAGTAGGATTCCGGATCACCCAAACCATAGATAGCTGAAACCGAAGCAACTATAATAGCGTCTTTCCGTTCCAATAAAGCTTTAGTGGCAGACAGTCGCATTTGCTCAATGTGGGCGTTAACCGAAGCGTCCTTTTCAATGAAAGTATCTGTTGTGGGAACGTATGCTTCAGGTTGGTAGTAATCGTAGTAAGAAACAAAATACTCAACCGCATTATTAGGAAAGAATGACTTCATCTCACCATATAACTGAGCAGCAAGCGTTTTGTTTGGCGCAAGTAATATTGCAGGTCGTTGGGCTTGAGCAATCACATTCGCTAGTGTGAAGGTTTTACCTGAGCCTGTGACCCCCAACAAGGTTTGATGTGCTAGCCCAGCATCGAGCCCCTCAAGCAACTGATTGATCGCTCCTGGTTGATCGCCCGACGGCTGATAATCGGAGACCAATTCATAGACTTTACTCATACCCTTCCTCAATTTTACTGCGCTTTGGCTGTATATATATACACCTTAGCTAATGAAATCTACGTCTATCGAGAATTTAACCATCATTGTTAATAAATTTTCTTGTTTGTCTAGAATGCTATAGCCATACAAAAGTGACTCTGATATAGTACTGCGCCCTAGTTGAAGAGCTACACACATTCTTCACATTATAGTTTCCACAACTTTTCCCCAAAAATTAGCTTAAAACTTTCTTATCCCCAAAAGATTGATTTTTATCCACTTTGAATACCTTTTGATTAACATCGATAAATCTCTGTTTTATTTGCTTATTTTACGCATAACTCTGACTAAAGATTCATTAAATAAAAACTTAGTTGCATATCAATTTTCTTTACCCAGATCTCATCAACATACTTATCCACAAATTTAGTGGATAACTAACCTCGAGCCTTTACTGGCAAGCCATACAGAAAAGTAAAGCCCTTAACTCAATATTTTTTTCTAAAAATGTATTTTTTTACTGTTGACAGTAGTTTGAGTGCTCGGTAAGATTCGTCCCGCTTTCAAGCAAAGCAATTCCTCCTTAGCTCAGTTGGTAGAGCGACGGACTGTTAATCCGCAGGTCGCTGGTTCGAGCCCAGCAGGAGGAGCCAGATTATAGAAAAGCCGTGTCGCAAGACACGGCTTTTTTTGTATCTTAATCGCCATGAAATCTAAGCCAATCTAGGCGTCATAAAATCACACCGAAATAAGTTCAAATTACAGAACTCATAACATTGTCATAGATAGTGTTCTCACAGTACCACACATTTAATTCTGTCTCTTTTCTAGCAAAAAACAATCATAACCAATTGAATCTATTATTAATGCAATTTAATCATTGAAAAAATGAAAAGCATTCATTTTACTCATACCAAATAAATCCATACGATTAAAAGGGTTAAGAATGGTTCCGTCCTACTCGTCGCCTCCATTCTAATTATCAATAACTTAGGGATTTACTTATGACTATTCCGACAACTGACATGCTAGATGCATGGGCTGGATTTACTGCTGGTGAATGGCAAAACTCTGTCAACACTCGTGACTTCATCCAAAAAAACTATACACCCTATGAGGGAGACGAGACTTTCTTAGCTGAAGTTAGCGAATCCACTTCAGCATTATGGAACCAAGTGCTTGAAGGCATAAAACAAGAAAGCCGCACACACGCCCCTATTGATTTTGACACAGACTTGCCCTCAACAATCACTTCCCACGATGCAGGCTACATCAACAAAGATCTGGAAAAGATCGTTGGCTTACAAACTGATCAACCGCTAAAACGTGCAATCATCGCCAATGGCGGGATTCGCATGGTAAAAAACTCGTGCGAAGTTTATGGCCGCGAGCTAGATCCAACGGTTGAAAAAATCTTCACTGAATACCGTAAAACTCACAACAAAGCGTGTTTCGACCTTTACACCCAAGAAATTCTGGCGTGTCGTAAATCAGGCATCATCACGGGCCTTCCTGATGCCTATGGCCGTGGTCGTATCATTGGTGACTATCGTCGTCTCGCCCTATACGGTATCGACTTCTTAAAAGCAGACAAAAAAGAGCAATACAACTCAACACAAACGTTCTTAGAACAAGGCAACGATCTTGAGAAAACACTTCGTCTGCGCGAAGAAATAGCCGATCAAGTTCAAGCGCTTGAAGACATTCGTCAAATGGGTCTGAAATACGGCATTGATATGTCGCTACCTGCAAAAACTGCACAAGAAGCGATCCAATTTACCTACTTTGGCTACCTAGCGGCGGTTAAATCGCAAAACGGCGCAGCAATGTCACTGGGCCGTACTTCGACTTTCCTAGACGTCTATCTAGAACGCGATATAGCAAACGGTTTGATTGATGAATCACAAGCGCAAGAAATGATTGACCACTTCATCATGAAGCTACGCATGGTTCGCTTCCTACGCACACCAGAATACGATTCATTGTTCTCTGGCGACCCAATCTGGGCAACCGAAGCCATGGCTGGTATGGGCGTTGATGGCCGTACGCTAGTATCTAAAACGACATTCCGGTACTTACATACTCTACATACTATGGGCCCTGCTCCTGAGCCAAACATGACGATTCTTTGGTCAGAGCAATTACCTGAAGCGTTCAAACAATATGCTGCAAAAGTGTCGATTGATACCTCTTCGGTTCAATACGAAAACGACGATCTAATGCGTCCTGATTTCGACAATGACGACTACGCGATTGCCTGTTGTGTGAGCCCGCAGGTTGTTGGTCAGCACATGCAATTCTTTGGTGCACGTGCCAACCTTGCAAAAGCACTGCTTTACACCATCAATGGTGGTATCGATGAAAAATCGAAAGCGCAAGTGGGTCCGGTAGTGGACAAAGTTCAAGATGAAATTCTCGACTTTGACGCTTTGATGCCTCGTTTCGACAATATGTTGGAGTGGCTAGCAACGCAATACGTCACAGCGTTGAACATCATCCATTACTCACATGACCGTTACAGCTACGAAGCATCACTGATGGCACTGATGGATCGCGACGTGCACCGCACGATGGCGTGTGGTATTGCAGGTCTGTCTGTTGTCGCTGACTCTTTGGCGGCAATTAAATACGCGACCGTGAAACCTGTTCGTGATGAAGATGGCATCGCCGTTGATTTTGAAATCGAAGGTGATTATCCAAAATTTGGTAACAACGATGCCCGTGTTGATGACATCGCTTGTGATCTAGTTGAGCGCTTCATGAAGAAAATTCAGAAGATGCACACCTACCGCGAAGCAGTGCCAACTCAATCGATTTTAACAATCACATCTAACGTGGTTTACGGTAAAAAAACGGGTAATACACCTGATGGCCGTCTCGCAGGTATGCCTTTTGGACCGGGTGCAAACCCAATGCACGGTCGTGATGAAAAAGGGGCGGTTGCGTCTCTGGCATCGGTTTCTAAATTACCGTTTGCTTACGCTAAAGATGGTATTTCTTACACTTTCTCAATTGTGCCGAGCGCATTGGGTAAAGATGACTTGAGTCAGAAGAAGAACCTAGCTGCGCTAATGGATGGTTACTTCCATCACGAAGCAAGCAACGAGGGCATTGCGATTGAAGGTGGTCAACACCTTAACGTCAACGTTCTAGACCGAGAGATGTTATTGGATGCGGTTGAACATCCAGAGAAATACCCTCAGTTGACGATTCGAGTGTCTGGTTATGCGGTACGTTTTAACTCTCTAACGACAGAGCAACAGCAAGACGTCATCACTCGTACCTTCACGAATAAGATATAAACACAGTCCATCAAGCACTCAGAAAGTTTAAATAATTAGCTTGTAAATATGCATTGCCCGCCTCTCTTTTCTACCTGGGAGAGGCGGGCTTTTTTTAAAATCACACATTAGATGAAAATTAATAGGTAGTATCCTCTCGCTAACAATACATTCAGCAAACGATTCAATTTCTTATTGATTCATCAAAATAGATCAAATAGACGACTATTTTTCCATCGTGTATGTAAAACCACATCGTTCACTGGTTGTTATTGGTGTCACAAAACACGATAATATCAAGATCGGATTTTAAGAACGTAATAACTATGACCGAATATGTTTTGTTGTTGGTCGGCACTGTGCTGGTGAACAACTTTGTACTGGTGAAGTTTTTGGGCCTATGTCCTTTCATGGGCGTGTCCAAAAAACTGGAAACAGCAATAGGTATGGGCTTAGCGACAACTTTTGTGCTAACGCTCGCGTCAGTGTGTGCGTATTTAGTGGAAAGCTACATCCTTCGTCCACTGGGTATTGAGTACCTTCGAACCATGAGTTTTATTTTGGTGATAGCCGTTGTGGTGCAGTTCACCGAAATGGTTGTGCACAAAACCAGCCCGACGCTTTATCGCTTGCTTGGCATTTTCTTACCGCTGATCACAACAAACTGCGCAGTATTGGGCGTGGCACTTCTTAACATTAATGAAAACCATAACTTTATTGAATCGATCATCTACGGCTTCGGCGCCGCTGTTGGTTTCTCATTGGTGTTGATACTTTTTGCATCCATGCGAGAGCGCATAGCCGCCGCCGACGTTCCTGTGCCTTTTAAAGGTGCATCAATAGCAATGATTACAGCAGGTTTAATGTCACTCGCCTTTATGGGCTTTACAGGTTTGGTGAAGTAAGCGATGAGTACGATTTTAATTGCGATTATCGCGTTAGCGCTTCTGGCTGCGATTTTCGGCGCGATACTTGGTTTTGCTTCTATTCGCTTTAAAGTTGAAGCGGACCCTATTGTGGATCAAATCGACGCCATTTTACCGCAAACTCAATGCGGTCAATGTGGCTACCCTGGTTGCCGCCCTTATGCTGAAGCAATTGCAAATGGCGACCACATCAACAAATGTCCCCCTGGTGGTCAGGCAACAATCGAAAAGCTCGCCGACTTAATGGGTGTTGAGCCAGAAGAATCTGCGCACGATCTCGACAGCAAAATTCCAACCGTTGCGTTTATTCATGAAGACATGTGTATTGGCTGCACTAAGTGTATTCAGGCGTGTCCGGTGGATGCAATTGTAGGCGGAACAAAGGCGGTCCATACCGTAATCAAAGATGAATGTACGGGCTGTGACTTGTGTGTTGCCCCATGTCCGACTGATTGTATTGAAATGATTCCTGTGGCAACGACCACAGAAAGCTGGAAGTGGCAACTTCACTCCATTCCGGTACTTAACATTACGGATGCTGCCGACAATGCAGCGAACGTGAAAGATTCAATTAAGTAAGGTTTCACATGTTGTCTTTGATTGAACAAATTCGTACAGGCGCGCTTTGGGATTTCCCAGGTGGTGTGCATCCGGCAGAAAATAAAAAGCAGTCCAACAAAACTGAACTCGCTCATGCGGCTATCCCGTCAGAAATTGTATTGCCGCTAAAACAGCACATTGGTAAAGCGGGTAACCTACTGGTTGCCGAAGGTGACTACTTATTAAAAGGTCAGCCATTAACGCAATCGGAGACCGGCTTTACGGTTCCAGTGCATGCTCCAACATCAGGTACGCTCACCGCGATTGAGCCACGAACTGTCGCGCACCCTTCTGGGTTAAGTGAGTTGTGCGCAGTCATCACGCCTGATGGGAAAGATGCATGGTGTGAAAGAAACCCCGTCGCAGATTACCAACAAGAAACCCCTGACGCACTGATTGATATTATTCGTCTCGCTGGTATTTCTGGTATGGGTGGCGCAGGCTTCCCTACTGCAAAAAAAATCCAATCAGGTTTTGCTCGTACCGAGATTCTTATCGTTAATGCAGCAGAGTGCGAGCCATACATCACGTCTGATGACAAGCTCATGCAAGAACATGCCGAAGAGCTTATTCAAGGTATCGAAATTGTCGAACATATCCTGACACCAAAGCTCACGATTATTGGCATTGAAGACAACAAACCAGAAGCAATCAAAGCGCTAGAAGCTGCGGCTATAAACAAAGACATCGTTATTCGCGTTATCCCAACTAAATACCCTTCTGGCGGTGAAAAACAGCTGATCAAAATTTTAACCAATAAAGAAGTGCCAAGTGGCGCGATTCCAGCAGATATTGGTATTTTGGTCCAGAATGTTGGTTCTCTTTACGCTATAAAACGCGCAGTCATCGACGGTGAGCCGATGATAAAACGCATCGTGACTCTCACTGGTAAAACCTTCAAACAACCACGCAACGTTTGGGCATTATTAGGGACACCAGTACAAGCACTGTTGGATGAGTTTGGCTATAAAGCAGATAAGAAGTTACAGCGTTTAATTATGGGTGGGCCAATGATGGGCTTTACCCTTCCTCACTCCCAAGTGCCGATTACCAAGACAGCAAACTGTATCCTTGCTCCGACTCGTCGTGAGATCTCTCCGCACCAGTATGAGATGGAATGTATTCGCTGTAGCCAATGTGCAGAAGCGTGCCCTGCTTCGCTGCTGCCTCAACAACTGCAATGGCATGCAAAAGCTGAAGAGTATGACAAACTCGAAGAATTAAACTTAAAGGATTGTATCGAGTGCGGCGCTTGTGCGTTTGTATGTCCAAGTGAAATTCCGCTCGTACAGTACTACCGCCAAGCGAAAGCAGAAATTAGAACTAGAACACAAGAAGCGGAAGCTGCAGAGCGAGCAAAACTGCGTTTTGAAGAGAAAAAAGCGCGTATGGAACGCGAAAAAGCAGAACGTGAAAATCGCTTCAAGAAAGCTGCCGATCAGCGCCGTAAAGAGATGAAGTCTTCTGGCGGCGATGATGCGATAGCAGCAGCAATCGCACGAGTGAAAGCTCAAAAGACAGAAACCACAGAAAAAACAGAGCCAGCAGTAAAACCAGCCGTAGCGGCAGCCATTGCCAAAGCGAAGGCGAAACAAGCGGCAGCAGCTAAAGCAGGCTCTAGTGAACCTGATAACTCAGAAATGGCAAAACTGCGCGAAGAGCGCAAACGTCTTGCTCGCGAACGGAAAGCGCAAAAAGAACAAGGCGAAACGCCAGACAATAACGCTGATGATAAAAAGTCGGCAGTTGCGGCCGCCATCGCCCGAGCTAAAGCGAAAAAAGCACAACAAGAAGATTCAACTGAATCTGTAGAATCGGAAACGTCTGCACAGCAAGACAGCGATCCGAAGAAAGCCGCGGTTGCTGCTGCCATTGCACGTGCCAAAGCACGTAAAGCGAAGCAAGCAGACTCAACTGAAGCGGAAGAAGCTGACGCACCTGCTGAGCAAACCGACGATCCGAAAAAAGCCGCAGTTGCCGCTGCAATTGCTCGAGCCAAAGCGCGCAAAGCTAAGCAAGCAGACTCAACCGAAGCGGAAGAAGCTGACGCACCTGCCGAGCAAACCGAAGATCCGAAAAAAGCCGCCGTGGCTGCTGCGATTGCACGTGCCAAAGCACGTAAAGCGAAGCAAGCAGACTCAACTGAAGCGGAAGAAGCTGAAGCACCTACTGAGCAAACCGACGATCCGAAAAAAGCCGCCGTGGCTGCTGCGATTGCACGTGCCAAAGCGCGAAAAGCGAAGCAAGCAGACTCAACTGAAGCGGAAGAAGCTGACGCACCTGCCGAGCAAACCGACGATCCGAAAAAAGCCGCAGTTGCCGCTGCCATTGCACGTGCCAAAGCGCGCAAAGCGAAGCAAGAAACGCAAACAGAGCCTGTTGAAGAAGCAACCTCCGAAGAACCAGAAGTGGATCCGAAGAAAGCCGCGGTTGCCGCAGCAATTGCGCGCGCGAAGGCACGCAAAGCGCAACAAGAAGCTAATAAAAATAATACTGAGGAGAACGAGTAGTGTCGTTTTTTATTGCCAGTTCACCGCATACCCACAGTCGTCGTAATACGCCAGACTTAATGAAATGGGTGGCACTTTGCGCACTTCCAGGTTTAGTAGCTCAAACCTACTTCTTTGGCTGGGGTACGCTGATTCAGCTGATTTTTGCCATTGCAGTCGCTGTATCCCTTGAAGCCTTAGTCATGATCTGTCGTAAACGCTCACCAATGAGAGCGCTACGTGATAACAGTGCAATAGTTACCGCTTGGTTGTTAGCCGTTGCTATACCACCATGGTCTCCGTGGTGGATTATGGTGATCGGGCTTATTTTTGCGATAGTAATCGCTAAACACCTCTATGGCGGCCTTGGACAAAACTTATTCAACCCTGCAATGGTCGCTTATGTGGTCTTGTTGATCTCTTTCCCAGTACAAATGACGAGTTGGAGTGCACCGACATCACTCATACCTGATCATGTAAATTTTGCAGATACACTCTCTTTAATTTTTACGGGCTATGATTACGACGGCTTATCACTTCAGCAAGTTCGCTCAGGAGTTGACGGCGTGACAATGGCGACACCACTTGATGCATTTAAGACTGGCATTCTTACAGGTGCCACTCCAAGCGAAGTAATGTCGCAGCCAATATTTGATGGCTTAGGTGGTATTGGTTGGCAATGGGTAAACCTTGCTTACCTTCTTGGCGGCATAGTCATGATCAAAAAGCGTATCATCCAATGGTATATTCCAGCAGGTTTCCTTGCGAGTCTGACTCTGTTTAGCCTAGTGTTCACGTTGCTGACGCCAGGGGAAACTGCGTCGCCAGTTTTACACTTGTTATCTGGTGCAACCATGCTTGGCGCATTCTTTATTGCAACCGATCCCGTTTCGGCGTCTACCACCGTCAAAGGACGTTTAATCTTCGGTGCGCTTATTGGTGCTTTGGTCTTTATCATTCGCAGTTGGGGCGGTTTCCCAGATGGTGTTGCATTTGCAGTGTTGCTTGCAAATATGTGTGTGCCACTGATCGATTACTACACCAAACCTAGAACTTACGGTCACTGAGGTAAACATGTTAACCGCTATTAGAAAAAATGGTCTGACACTCGCGATATTTGCATGTGCAACAACCGGATTAGTCGCCCTTACTCAGTACCTAACAAAAGACCAAATCAAGGTACAAGAGCAAAAACAATTACTTTCTGTTTTGAATCAAGTCATTCCAGAAAACATGCATGACAACGCACTCACGCAAGCTTGTACAATGGTCACGTCTCCAGATCTGGGGACATTACGTGCGATGCCAGCCTACCTCGCCACGAAGAATGGTGAACCAACAGCAATCGCAATAGAATCTATCGCGCCAGATGGCTACAATGGTGAGATAAAAGTAATTACTGGGATTGATAATCAGGGCAATATTTTGGGGACACGCGTCCTAAACCACCAAGAAACCCCTGGTCTGGGCGATAAAATCGATCTTCGTGTCACCGACTGGATCCTGAGCTTTACAGGAAAACAAGTCACGGAAAACAATTGGAATTCGTGGAAAGTTCGTAAAGATGGCGGCGATTTCGATCAATTTACTGGTGCAACGATCACGCCAAGAGCCGTCGTAAAAGTGGTGCGAAATACCGTTAACTACGTAAACCAATCTCGTGAAGACATTCTTAGCCAGCCGTTAGGCTGTGAAGGAGAGCAGTAATGAATGAGAATAAATTACTGATGAAAAACGGTATGTGGAGTAATAACCCCGCTCTCGTACAACTGCTGGGCTTATGTCCACTGCTAGCGGTTTCTTCCACGATAACCAATGCATTAGGTCTTGGTATTGCAACCTTACTTGTGCTAGTTGGATCCAACGTAACAGTTTCTCTTATTCGTAACTATGTGCCAAAAGAGATCCGTATACCTGTATTCGTTATGATCATTGCCTCACTCGTTACCTGCGTTCAGTTGTTAATGAATGCCTATGCGTACGGTTTATACCTGTCTCTAGGTATCTTTATTCCTCTGATTGTAACGAACTGCATTATTATTGGCCGAGCAGAAGCTTACGCGTCAAAAAATGATGTTGCACCCGCTGCGCTAGATGGTTTGTGGATGGGCCTTGGTATGACGAGCGTCTTGGTTGTTTTAGGTGCCATGCGCGAATTAATTGGTAATGGCACACTATTCGACGGAGCAGACCTTCTCCTAGGAGACTGGGCTTCAGCTCTACGGATCCAAGTTTTCCAATTTGACAATAGCTTCCTGTTAGCGCTTCTCCCACCTGGTGCATTTATCGGTGTTGGGCTGTTGATAGCGCTCAAAAATGTCATAGATAATTCAATTCAGGCACGTCAACCAAAAGAAGAAAAACCAACCATAGAACGTGCTCGCGTCACTAACGCATAACAAGATAAGGCTCTGTCATAGGAGCCTTTTTCATAAACCGCAGAGACGGTATTGGAAGTCAGCAATGAACAAAATAAAAAGAATCGAAATTCTTGAGCGATTACGAGAAAACAATCCGAATCCTCAAACTGAGCTTAACTGGAGCTCCCCTTTTGAGCTGCTAATCGCTGTATTACTATCAGCTCAAGCAACCGATGTAAGCGTCAATAAAGCCACCGACAAGCTTTTCCCTGTAGCGAATACACCTCAAAGCATTCTTGATTTGGGAGTCGATGGCTTAAAAGAATACATAAAGACCATCGGTTTGTTTAACTCAAAGGCAGAAAACACAATCAAGACTTGTAAGATCTTGTTGGAAAAACACAATGGTGAAGTTCCTGAAGATCGTGCAGCGTTAGAAGCGCTGCCAGGCGTAGGTCGCAAGACCGCAAACGTCGTGCTCAACACCGCTTTTGGTTGGCCAACTATTGCCGTCGATACGCACATTTATCGCGTGTCGAATCGCACTAAATTTGCGATGGGAAAAACGGTTGATGATGTCGAGCAGAAGCTATTAAAAGTTGTGCCAAAAGAGTTCAAACTCGATGTGCACCACTGGCTCATTCTTCATGGTCGTTATACGTGCGTAGCAAGAAAGCCTCGCTGCGGTAGCTGTATTATCGAAGATTTGTGCGAATATAAAGAGAAAGTATACCCAGATAGCTAACGCTATTTGTAAATCAAAGCTAGGAGCAAAAAATGTCAAACGGTCGAATTCTCCACACTATGCTTCGCGTAGGTGATCTAGACAAATCCATCAAGTTTTACACTGAAGTTATGGGCATGCAGCTGCTTCGTACTAACGAAAATAAAGAGTACGAATACACGCTAGCGTTTCTTGGTTATGGTGACGAATCCCAAGGTGCAGTGATCGAACTGACTTACAACTGGGGTAAAACTGAGTATGACTTAGGTACCGCTTTTGGTCATATCGCCATTGGTGTTGATGATATCTACACAACTTGCGACGCTATCAAAGCGGCGGGCGGTAATGTGACGCGTGAACCAGGTCCAGTAAAAGGCGGAAGCACGCACATTGCATTCGTAAAAGACCCAGATGGTTATATGATTGAGCTTATCCAAAACAAGCAAGCTTCAGCAGGTCTTGAAGGCTAAGCGGCACTTCTAATAATCACTTGTACTGCAAGTTGAACATCGATTACAGGCAGGTCTGCGATCTGCCTGTTCTTTTATAAACAAAACACTTTACTTGATAATAATTATCGTTTAGATTTATTCGCAACTTCGATATGCGGGATTACGATAATGATCAGTGAATGGGAAAAACACACACTTCTAGCCGATACGGCACTTCAACTAGATGACCCTGTTCGCAGCATTCTTCATTACCAGCAAGCCCTAAGCCTGAGTGAAGATATTAGCGAATGTGTGGAAATTGAAGCAGACGAGCGATTATTAATTTCTGTGATTTCTTGTCATAACTTAGCTCAGTTCTGGCGTTGGGCCGGAGACACTGACTATGAACTCAAATACCTTCAGCTGGCTTCAGAGAAAGTCTTAACACTCATCCCACAATGCCCAAATAAAGAATGTGCAAGCTTTATCGACTCAATTGGATGTTGCACTAAAGCATTAATAGACTTCATGAAACGTCACCCTAATCCGGCTATTGCCAAACAGGTTGAAAAAATCGATACCGCAACAAATTGCGAAGTCATTGCCAAATTCCGCTTAAACTAACATTCAAATTATACAGCAAGAATCACCGAAAGGTGCTTGGCAAAATACCACTAAAATATTATTAACAACGTCAGTAAATCAAAAACGCCGAAGCTTTCAGCTTCGGCGTTTTTATATGCATCACACTTGGGTTCGCCCTAGAGATATCACGACTCGGCGGTTTTTGTCTTTTCCTATTGGCGAACCGTTATCTGCAATAGGACGACGCTTGCCGTACCCTTGCACTTGAATTCGATCTTCCGGTAGCCCTAGAGACTGAAAATAGTCACGAAGTGACTCTGCACGTCGCTCTGATAAACTTTGACTCGCACTTTTACCATCGGTTGAATCTGTGTAAGTCGCCACCAACACGAGATCGATATCTTGATTATGTCGGATATAATCTGCAATTTGTGATAAACGCTTTTTAGAGGCCTTGGTTAACTGATCACCTTGTCTTTCGTAGTGCAAAATCGTAAAAGCAATGTCCTCAAAACTGTATTTCAATAAGTTGGAAATACAGTCGCTAAACGCGTTGTACTTGTTTTGAAATAGTACTGATGACAATGCGACTTCAATTCTCTGATCTCGGCTCTGCCAATCTTGGTAACTAAAAGTCGGATAACGGCCTTTTTCCAGCTCAGACAAAATGCCCCATGCTGTTTGCCCTCCGACATAACCATCAAACTGTTTAAAAAACTTTAGGTTTGTAATTCGATCGGCGTGTTCACCTGGTCGCCAAGGTGGCGGCATAGAAATGAGACTGACGTTACGTGTTTCTCCCATCGGACGACGCATTTTTAACTCAAAGTCTAAATTGATTTTTTTATTCGCACGAGATGAAAATACCGCATCTCCAAAGCTTGGAATGGGGTGTACAAGCTGACATTCTAATGGTGTATTGACCACCATTTCCCATTGAGATTGCTGTGGAGTTGCAGCATAACGTTTGCCCATCAAAGCGAAGCTGCTTGTGCTAAACAACGAAAATACAACACCACTGGTAATCAGCCATTTCTTCATCTAATACTGTCTCTTAAACGGCAGTCTGTTGCCGTCAAATTGCATCAATAAAACCACTTCAACGGGCATGCAAAAATCTCGCCAATATCGGAATATCTGTCACTCTGCCATTAATGTGAGCCATAGTGTTCCAATCACCTTAACCGCCACTTAGCGTTTTACTTCCTCATGTTTTATCGGTTTACATGATGCAAAGTATGGCGAATAAACGTCTACATAATATGCAATACAAACTTATTGATTGGATGCAAAATAGAATTCCGGTTTTCTCTTAAATTGCGGTTTTTCTCATCGGTATAATCTGCAATAATGCAGCCTTCGTCACACAAAAATAAGCCAACATGACACTAGAAAATGAAGCTCTAACCTTGAAAAAACGCTTTCGTGGTTATTTCCCTGTGGTAGTAGACGTTGAGACCGCTGGTTTCAATGCTCAAACTGATGCACTTTTAGAAATCTGTGCCGTTACGTTGAAAATGGACGAACATGGCGTGTTGCATCCGGCCTCCACCATTCATTTTCATGTGGAACCATTTGAAGGCGCTAACTTAGAAAAAGAAGCGCTTGAATTCAATGGTATTCGTGACCCTTTCAGCCCTCTTCGAGGTGCTGTTTCTGAGCAAGAGGCGCTAAAGGAAATTTATAAGCTTATTCGCAAAGAACAAAAAGCCGCAGATTGCTCACGTGCAATTATGGTTGCTCATAACGCAGCATTCGACTTGGGTTTTGTAAATGCAGCAAATGAACGCTGTAAACTAAAAAGAGTCCCTTTTCATCCCTTTGCTACTTTTGATACGGCTACATTAAGTGGCCTTGCTTATGGCCAAACAGTTCTCGCTAAAGCATGCAAAACAGCCGGGATGGAATTTGATAACCGTGAAGCACACTCTGCGCTTTACGATACACAAAAAACAGCAGAATTATTCTGCGGTATTGTCAACAAATGGAAGGCCCTCGGCGGTTGGCCGCTTGTCGACGAAGAATAATAAGTAAACACAACATATTAGGAAAAGTATGAATCCTGTCGTTATATCAGTGTGCGTCATGCTCGTGTTAGCATTGATGCGCGTAAACGTGGTGGTTGCCCTCACGTTTAGTGCCATCGTAGGCGGCCTAGTCGCAGGCATGAGCCTTGGGGATACGGTTGCCGCATTTGAAAGTGGTCTAGGTGGCGGTGCAACTATCGCACTAAGCTACGCCATGTTAGGTACTTTCGCTGTTGCCATCTCGAAATCAGGCATCACGGATCTACTGGCCAAAAGTGTTATCAAGCGCTTAAATGGTAAAGAAAACTCGGCGTCAACTACCGGGTTAAAGTACGCCGTGCTGGTGGCATTAGTGCTTGTCACGATGTCATCTCAGAACGTAATTCCGGTCCATATCGCCTTTATTCCAATTTTGATTCCACCTCTTTTGGGCGTATTCGCGAAACTTAAGCTCGACCGACGTTTGGTCGCGTGTGTTCTTACCTTCGGTTTGATCACACCTTACATGATCTTACCTGTTGGTTTCGGCGGTATTTTCTTAAACAACATTCTATTAAAGAACCTACATGACAACGGTTTGGAAAACGTGGTTGCAAGCCAAGTCCCAACCGCCATGTTACTGCCGGGTGCAGGAATGCTGTTTGGTCTATTACTGGCTATCTTTGTTAGCTATCGTAAACCGCGTGTCTACAAAGAAACTGAGTTGACTGTCGTTGACGAAACCGATCATGTCATCAATAAAAAGCACATCTTGGTTGCGGCACTTGGTATTGTCGCTGCATTGGGTGTTCAGCTTTACACGGGTTCAATGATTATCGGTGCTCTAGCTGGCTTTATGGTGTTTACTTTCGGCGGCGTTATTGCATGGAAAGAGACGCACGACGTGTTCACTAAAGGTGTACACATGATGGCAATGATTGGCTTCATCATGATTGCAGCGGCAGGTTTTGCAGCAGTAATGAAGCAAACTGGCGGTGTTGAAACACTAGTACAATCGCTATCAACCAGCATCGGTGACAATAAGCCTTTAGCTGCACTACTGATGCTGATCGTTGGTCTGTTGGTAACAATGGGCATTGGTTCATCGTTCTCTACGATTCCAATCCTTGCAACTATCTATGTGCCTCTTGCGCTAGCATTCGGTTTCTCGCCGATGGCAACGATTGCACTGGTAGGTACTGCAGCGGCGTTAGGTGATGCAGGCTCTCCAGCTTCTGACTCTACATTAGGCCCTACATCTGGTCTAAATGCCGACGGTCAACATGAGCACATTTGGGAAACAGTCGTTCCAACCTTTATCCATTATAATATCCCTCTAATCATCTTTGGTTGGATTGCAGCAATGGTGCTTTAATACTATTGTTTGGATGGATATACATTAGTTACGAAAAAGCCGCTCAATGAGCGGCTTTTTGTTATTCATAACTGTGGTTATTGCGCTGGCATATTGTCAATAATACGCTCACGAATCAGCTTCAAGGTTGGTTCTGTCGACAGGTAATCGATGGCAATCGGAAAATAAGCGTCGTTAATTTTAAGAACCAAGCTAGGGTAAGAGCTCACACCTAGGCTCTTTGCAAGGCTCAATTGATCTTCGAACACACCTTCTAAGAAAGAGCCATCCATGTCATTCTTGAATTGCTGAACATTCAAGCCAATTTCTCTCGCTAGTTGCAAGTGAGTGGCTTCTTCATGAGGAGGCATCGCACGTAAGTAATACGCATGCTGAATCGCTTCTAGCATCTGCTCATAAGAGTCTTGAAAGCCCGCTGCAATAACCGCACGACAAGATTGGTAAGTGCTTCTAACTGGCGTACAAAGCTTCCAGAAATCGTAGTTAAACTTAGTGCCTAACTGGCGCTCAATCTGCTTCCAAATACCTTCGAGTTTTTGTTGCATCTCGGGCGGCATCGGTAAATTAGTATCTGGCGCAAGACCACCAACCACATACTCAAACTGAATCACACCTGGCAGTTGCTGTTTTAGTTTATCCAGCGTTGGTTTGTAACCCCAACACCAACTGCACATTGGGTCATGCACGTAGTAAAGCTTTATGTTCATTCCACTAACCTAAAAAGAAAAAGGAGCCAGTACGGCTCCTTCGTATTCTATCGCTAAATGTGAGTATTTACGAATTACTCAGCTTGATCTTCAGCGCGCGCTGCTGCTTCTTTGATTAGAGGCTGCAGTTCACCTTTTTGGAACATTTCTAGAATAATGTCACAACCGCCGATAAGCTCACCTTCAACCCATAGTTGAGGGAAAGTTGGCCATTGCGCGTACTTTGGTAACTCAGCACGGATATCTGGGTTTTGCAGAATGTCTACGTAAGCGAACTTCTCACCACATGCCATTAGTGCCTGTGACGCTTGAGAAGAGAAACCACAGCTAGGTAGTTTCGGTGATCCTTTCATGTACAGCAGGATTGAGTTTTCAGAGATCTGCTGTTTGATTTTGTCGATAGTTTCCATCGCTTCCTCATTCATGGGTTTGAACTTTATTTATTTGCCACATTCTACTCAATAACGACAGAATAAAAACCATATAATTAATAAGGCTTAATTTTAGGTTGCTCATTGGCGAGCAATGCAGCACTTCACCACTGCTAACCTCTTAAAATATTTTCATATCGGGGTTTTAATAAAGTAAAAACTTGCTAAAATACTTAGCAAGTCAGCCTTAAAGGCGACATAGCTATAAAAAAACACTGGAAGCAATCGAAAGGTCATCCTTTCAAATCAATGGAGAATCGAGTAATGGCATTTGAACTACCAGCTCTTCCTTACGCGAAAGACGCACTAGAACCACACATCTCAGCAGAGACTCTAGACTACCACCACGGTAAGCACCACAACACTTACGTTGTTAAGCTTAACGGTCTTATCCCTGGTACTGAGTTCGAAGGCAAAACTCTAGAAGAGATCATCAAGACTTCTACTGGTGGCGTATTCAACAACGCAGCGCAAATCTGGAACCACACGTTCTACTGGCACTGTCTTGCTCCAAATGCGGGCGGCGAGCCAACTGGCGCAGTTGCAGACGCAATCAACGCAGCATTCGGTTCTTTTGAAGAATTCAAAGCGAAGTTTACTGATTCAGCAATCAACAACTTCGGTTCTTCATGGACTTGGCTGGTTAAGAAAGCTGACGGCTCTCTAGAGATCGTTAACACTTCTAACGCTGCTACTCCTCTAACAGAAGAAGGTACAACACCACTTCTAACTGTTGACCTATGGGAACACGCGTACTACATCGATTACCGCAACGTACGTCCTGATTACATGAACGGCTTCTGGGCTCTAGTAAACTGGGACTTCGTAGCTGAGAACCTAGCGAAGTAATATACTTCCCCCTAAGTTCAATTTAGTCTTATTCAAAAGCCCGCTATTTAGCGGGCTTTTTTGTTTCGCCTTCCCTAGCACCTTTAAATAATTCCCTCTTTTACTAAAGTTTTTCTTATCCACGCCGTTAAAAGAGCATCGAGCGAGGAACATCATGCAAATTCATACGTTAGACAAAGCTGCAATTATCAACGAACTTCAGTTCGGTAATGGTATTAACCATGCCGTACACGAAGGTCGTCGTGCGGATTTCTCGCTGATTCTGTCTATGTTCTCTAATGATGTTCGAGATGTGGTCCCAGTTGAAGAGGTCCAGGAAGTCATCACCAGTGACAGTATTCTTCGCCAACAATTGGGTTTATCGCAACCTCAAGCTCTTCGTTCTGATAGCAGCAGCTATGAACTCGCAGCTGAACAAGCGAAACAGTTTCACGATGCAGGATTGCCTTCCGCAAAGCTGAGCCATTACCTAAAACCAGATGCGCTGACTTACCTGCCTGAAGACACATTCAACCTACCAGAGGAGGTTTATCACAACCTATCTGGTCATGAGCGACGCAGATTGGGCGAACGCAACAAACAACTGATCCCAGATGCTGGGCTATATAATCAGCTAGTGACGGCTCAACGTCAGCATCAAATTCAAGCTAAAGCATAGAGATCCGCTTTTTATCCAATAGCTTGCAATACCTACACGTCAGAAATGTGACATCTTACAAATTACCGCACAATAGTCCTCACTCGAAAGCGTTAGTTTGAAGCCTTTCACACTGAACCCAACGAATTTCAACCATGCTATTAGCACAAACCACTGGTGTATTGTTTTTCACATATGGATACAGTGAAGGTGCTATGGATATCAAAGAATCAATTATTCTCGTCACGTCTGCAGGTTCGGTTATAGGAAGAACCTGTGCAAATCACTTTGCTCACCTTGGAGCAACGTTGATTCTTTGTGACCAAAATTCTAGCGCTTTGAGAGCGAGCTATGAGCAAATCAGCGCTTTCACTGACAAAGTGTATGCGATGAATGTGTGTAGTGATAACACAACGTCCATTAACTTATTGTTTGACCAGATAGAATCACAGCTACGTGCGACACCAGATGTGATTGTTAATTGCTGGACCAGCTCCCCTATGCCTGGCTTAATGGCGCCAGAACCAATGAGTACTTACATTGATCACTTGTCGTCTGCGGCACGCTTCCTTTATACCTACGGCCAAGTAGGAGCAGAGCGCTTTCGAGCCAGAAACAAGAAAGGCGTCATTGTTAACGTCATTTCTCATGACAACCATGAAGACTTTACGGGAGTTGAAAGCATGGCGGCGTTGGTGTCAGGTTTTACTCACAGCTGGGCAAAAGAACTCACACCATTCAACATTCGAGTGGGCGGCGTTATTCCCTCGGTAAATCATACAAAAGAAGAGCTCAACGAGAGGCACTGGGCTGAGATCCAAGACGAACTAGTCCGCAACACAGCATACATCGTCGCGAATGAATACTTCAGTGGCCGAGTAGTTGCGACCGAAGTGTAAGCATACACAGCAACTCTGTTTTCCCAAGCCAGATGTAACTCCTGCACCAAAATAAAAAAAGCCCCAGTCATTTGACTGGGGCTTTAACCTTTTCCCGATTAAGGTTCCGTGCTAGCGAAAACCTTGCTCACTCGATTTTTTAATTACGCGTCAGCTTTTTCTTTCTTTGCTTTAGGTGCTGCTTTTGCTGCTTCTTGGTCTGCTTTCTTCTTGATAACAGTTGTACCTTCGAAAGTTTCGCCTTCAACAAATGCTTTACCGTAGTAAGAAGCCATCAACACATCTTTAAGTTCGCTGATTAGAGGGTAACGTGGGTTCGCACCAGTACATTGGTCATCGAACGCTTCTACCGCTAGCTCATCCAGTTTCGCTACGAAATCTGATTCAGCAACACCTGCCGCTTGGATAGACATTGGGATGTCTAGGTTAACTTTTAGTTCATCCAACCATGCTAGTAGACGTTCAATCTTCTGAGCAGTACGGTCACCTTCTTGGCTTAGGCCTAGGTGGTCAGCAACTTCAGCGTAACGACGACGTGCTTGTGGACGGTCGTATTGAGAGAACGCAGTTTGTTTAGTTGGATTGTCGTTCGCGTTGTAACGTACCACGTTAGAGATAAGTAGTGCGTTAGCTAGGCCGTGTGGTAAGTGGAACTCAGCACCCAGTTTGTGAGCCATTGAGTGACAAACACCTAGGAATGCGTTCGCAAATGCAACACCAGCGATAGTAGCTGCGTTGTGTACTTTCTCACGAGCGATTGGGTCATTTGCACCGTTCGCATAGCTTGATGGTAGGTACTCTTTTAGCATCTTAAGTGCTTGAAGAGCTTGGCCATCTGAGTATTCGTTAGCAAGAACAGAAACGTAAGCTTCTAGAGCGTGAGTTACTGCATCGTAACCACCAAATGCTGTTAGAGACTTAGGCATGTTCATTACTAGGTTCGCATCAACGATTGCCATGTTTGGCGTGATTTCGTAGTCAGCTAGTGGGTATTTAGCACCAGTCTTGTCGTCAGTAACAACCGCGAATGGAGTAACTTCTGAACCAGTACCTGAAGTTGTAGTGATACATACAAGCTCAGCTTTTTTACCCATTTTAGGGAACTTGTAGATACGTTTACGGATGTCCATAAAGCGCATTGCTAGTTCTTCAAAGTGAGTTTCTGGGTGCTCGTACATTACCCACATGATTTTCGCTGCATCCATTGGTGAACCACCGCCTAGCGCTAGGACAACGTCAGGTTGGTAGCTAGCCATTTGAGCCGCACCTTTTTCTACTACAGACAGTGTTGGGTCAGCTTCAACATCGAAGAATGTTTGAACTTCCATGCCTTGAGCTTTTAGTAGGCTTACTACGTCATCTGCGTAACCGTTGTTGAATAGGAAACGGTCAGTTACTAGGAATGCACGTTTCTTACCTTCTAGGTCGCCCAGTGCGATTGGAAGGCTACCACGACGGAAGTAGATTGACTTAGGTAGTTTATGCCACAACATGTTTTCAGCTCGCTTCGCTACAGTTTTCTTGTTGATTAGGTGTTTAGGACCTACGTTCTCAGAGATAGAGTTACCACCCCAAGAACCACAACCTAGCGTTAGAGATGGCGCAACGTTGAAGTTGTATAAGTCACCGATACCGCCGTGAGTAGTCGGGATGTTGATTAGGATACGAGCTGTCTTCATCTTGTCACCGAAGTAACGGATACGATCAGCGTTAGTATCTTGGTTAGTGTAAAGACCAGATGTGTGGCCGATACCACCAATCTCAACCATAGTTACCGCTTGAGCAACCGCATCTTCGAAGTTGTCAGCACGGAATAGACCTAGAGTTGGAGATAGTTTCTCGTGAGCGAATGCGTCATCGTGAGATACTTTACCCAGACCTTCACCAACAAGAACTTTAGTGTCTGCTGGAACTTTAACGCCTGCCATTTCAGCGATTGCTGCTGCTGGCTGACCTACGATTTTCGCGTTTAGCGCACCATCGATAAGAAGCACTTTACGAACTTTATCAGCTTCTGCTTTGCTTAGGACATAAGCTTTGTGAGAAGCAAAACGCTCTTTCACTTCGTCGTATACTTCATCAACTACGATTGCAGCTTGCTCAGAAGCACATACTACACCGTTGTCGAAAGTCTTGGACATAAGGATAGAAGCAACAGCACGTTTGATGTCTGCTGTTTCATCGATAACAACAGGAACGTTACCTGCACCTACACCGATTGCTGGCTTACCAGAAGAGTATGCTGCTTTAACCATGCCTGGACCACCAGTTGCAAGGATAAGCGCGATGTCATCGTGTTTCATTAGAGCGTTTGAAAGCTCAACAGAAGGCTGGTCGATCCAACCGATGATGTCTTTTGGTGCGCCTGCTGCTACTGCTGCATCTAGAACGAGTTTAGCTGCATCGTTAGTTGAGTTTTTCGCACGTGGATGTGGTGAGAAGATGATACCGTTACGAGTCTTCAAAGAGATTAGAGATTTGAAGATCGCTGTAGAAGTTGGGTTAGTCGTTGGTACGATACCGCAGATGATGCCTACAGGCTCAGCGATAGTCATAGTACCTAGGTTGTCATCCTCTTCTAAGATGCCACACGTTTGTTCGTCTTTGTATTTGTTGTAGATAAACTCAGAAGCGAAGTGGTTCTTGATTACTTTATCTTCAACAATACCCATACCAGATTCTTCTACCGCTTGTTGAGCTAGCGGGATACGGGCCTGGTTAGCTGCAAGCGATGCTGCACGAAAGATTTTATCTACTTGCTCTTGAGAGTAAGTAGCGAACTCTTCTTGCGCTTTCTTAACGCGAGCAACCATTGCATCTAGTTCAGCCATATTAGTTACAGGCATAGGGAATCTCCTAAAATTAACAAATATTAAAAACTTTTTACTAAGGCTATTACTTATCGTTTTTACTGTTTATCAGTCACTTAGAAAACAAACGTCTTAGTAAATTGCTTTCAGGACTGAGTATAATATTTCAGAGTGTGAAAAAAATTGACTTGGATCAGTTCTCACCACCTAAATACTACCAAAGTGGTGCCTCATCACACCAAAATGACATAAATCACTGATAAACCAATAAATTAACTCTCATTTTTTATTGAGTAAAAAAGAAGCAAATGGACAAATAAATAAAAGAAACTACAACAACCTGTAAAAAAGTTTCATTTTTGACCAACAAAATTACATGTAGGCCCAATTCTTTGTGCTACTGAGAGTATATCGAACCGAATACATCTCTCTACAAACCACCTTGGTTTTTATCAAAAATGTGCGAATGTTAACGTTTATATAAAACAGTGCAATTTATCAGCAACTTTATACGTAACATTTCCTTTCCAGATTAGATACAGTTTATTAAAGAATTAGTTTTTCTCACTTAAATGGCAGGGAATGCGTTAGTTTTTTTCATTTCTTACAACCTAACTTTTGCCTTACATTACGCCCAAATTACCCCTTCTCCTTTTTACTAATGTGAACTTTGATGAGTACGCAACATGCAAACTTTTGAACTTGCTATCTTCTTGCAGTTTTTTCTCGGTTTGGTCGCCGCAGTAAACCCTGTTGGTATCATGCCTGTGTTTGTGTCACTAACCGGGCATATGACACCCGACGAAAAGCGCAATACGGCAACAACAGCAAATGTGGCTGTTGCGATCATCCTGATCATTTCGCTTTTTGCTGGTCAGTTACTGTTAGACATGTTCAGTATTTCTCTGGATTCGTTTCGTGTCGCTGGCGGGTTGCTATTACTTAGCATCGCATTCTCGATGATGAGCGGTAAACTGGGGGAAGATAAGCAGAACAAACAAGAGAAAACGGAATACGTCAGTCGTGAACAGATTGGTGTGGTCCCTCTTGCAATGCCTTTAATGGCAGGTCCTGGTGCAATCAGTTCGACTATTGTTTATGGTGCACGCTACCCAAGCATGTTCGATACCGTGGGCATTAGTATTACGATTGGTTTGTTCTGCCTTTGTTCATGGCTATTATTCCGTTCTGCCCCATTGATCGTACGATTTCTAGGTCAAACTGGAATCAACGTCATTACTCGTATCATGGGTTTGATATTGGGCGCGCTTGGCATAGAGTTCATTGCGAATGGCTTACGCAACTTATTTCCAGGATTAGCCTGAGTTTCTATAAAATTGTATGATAGAGCGATTCAACAATGGATCGCTTTGTCATGACGACTGACTCTCTTAAACATACTCTATATGTCACCATTTTTGGTACTCATACCAAAGCTGGTAAAACGTTCGATATTGCTCTCATTATCGCGATCATCAGTTCGTTAATCGTACTGGTGTTAGATTCGATACCCTCCGTTCGGGCCGAGTGGGAAAAAGAGCTGAAGTTTATTGAATACACATTTACTGGCCTATTCACGATTGAATACCTTCTAAGGCTTTATTGCTCTCCTAAACCTGCCGCCTACGCAAAGAGTTTTTATGGTGTCGTCGATTTACTTGCGATTTTGCCCACTTATTTAGCACTCTTCTTCCCATCCGCTTCGTTTATGGGTGTGATCAGGGCGCTGCGAGTGATGCGAATATTCCGCATACTCAAGTTAGTCCGATACCTACAAGAGTCCAATATCCTCTTACGTTCACTGCTTATGGCGCGCAGAAAGATTTTTATCTTCTTTAGTTCCGTCGCCATTATGGTAACGATTTTCGGCTCGTTGATTTTTATCATTGAAGGACCTGAAAACGGATTTACTAGCATTCCTAAAAGTATTTATTGGGCGATCGTGACCATCACAACGGTTGGGTATGGTGACTTGGTCCCTCAAACAGACCTAGGTAAAGGGCTTGCATCACTCACCATGTTACTGGGTTATTCCATTTTGGCGGTACCTACAGGTATTTTCACTGCCGAATTACACCAAGAGATGCAATCGCACAAAGTATTGGTGAAATGCCCAAACTGCTCCCACGCAGGGCACGACTCTGACGCAATTTACTGTAAACATTGTGGTAGTGAACTGGCCGATCCAGACAAAAGAGTCGTCCGAACGGAAGACGACGCATGAAAAAAGAGCTCCCTACGGAGCTCTTTTATTTTGTCATCAAATAAAGGATTGATGTGATTATGCTTTCTCAGACAGAATAATTCTCAGAGTACGACGCAATGGCTCCGCAGCACCCCAAAGCAGTTGGTCACCAACAGTGAAAGCATTTAGGAAATCATCACCCATTGCCATCTTACGTAGACGACCCACTGGTACAGACATTGTGCCCGTAACTTTTGCCGGTGTTAGCTCTTGAGCAGTGATGTCACGGTCGTTAGGAATCACTTTCACCCAATCGTTATGAGTGGCGATGATTTCTTCGATTTCGTCCATTGGTACATTTTGTTTAAGCTTGATAGTAAGTGCTTGAGAGTGACAACGCATCGCGCCAATACGCACACAGGTACCGTCAATTGGGACAGGTGAACTTTGAGAACCCAAAATTTTATTCGCCTCGGCGCCCGCTTTCCACTCTTCTTTACTCTGACCATTATCGCGCTTCACATCGATCCATGGGATCAACGAACCAGCTAGTGGCACACCGAATTTATCGGTAGGGAAAGAGCCGCTGCGCATTGTATCCGCAACTTTCTTATCAATATCTAGGATAGAGCTTGATGGGTTTGCAAGTTCAGAGCTCACAGAGTCATTGATAACGCCCATTTGCGAGATCAACTCACGCATATTTTGCGCACCAGCACCAGATGCGGCTTGATAAGTCATTGCGCTTGTCCACTCAACAAGGCCTTTCTCAAATAGACCACCTAGCCCCATTAGCATTAAACTAACCGTACAGTTACCACCGACAAATGTGTTCGTGCCACCGTGGATGCCTTGTTGGATTTGCTTTAAGTTCACTGGATCAAGTGTGATGATCGAATCTTCAGCCATACGTAGCGTAGAGGCCGCGTCAATCCAGTAGCCTTTCCAACCAGCCTGACGAAGTGCAGGGAAAACTTTTTCTGTGTAGCTACCACCTTGACAGGTGATTACCGCATCAAGCTGTTTTAAGCTTTCAATATCATACGCGTCTTGCAGTAAGCCTGCGTCTTTTCCTAAGTTAGGAGCAGGAATACCAACTTGAGAAGTACTGTAGAATACTGGTTCGATTAGGTCGAAGTCTTTCTCTTCAACCATACGCTGCATAAGGACTGAACCAACCATACCGCGCCAACCAACTAAACCAACTCTCATCGTATTAACTCTCCATGTATTAAAAAACCTACCCCATAGTTAATTTTTCACAGCAAAATCTCAACCCCTATTTTGTAAATAAGCGCGTTTTTTAACCTTTTCCTCTGAAAAACCGGGTTACACGAGATTTTTTAGTGTTTGGTTTGCGGTTTTAACCATTTTTCAAGTAGGGAAAGCACTTTAGCCCCCTAATTGGTCTTACCACTCAATGAGAAAATAACACATGAGGCACAATAATTTCACATTACACAACATTTAAAACCAAAAAAGTTAAAACAAACTAACAGTTAATTTCACAAGCAAACGTTTTTACCGACTAACATCAAGATAAAACACCAAATGTTCGAAATATAATTTTTGTTAATGTATGTTATGCGCGATTACAACAAGGAGCGCCTTCCTCTATTGCTCCAAGATTGACAGAGGCACATATGAAGCAAGTTACACCACGCCTACCAAGCTTGATACAGGTATTTATCTCGCTCGGTTTATTTCTCCTGCTGGCATTTTCGTTCACAGCCAAGCTAGACCTACCGATTCAGCTAGCGCTATACATCGGTTGGTTCATTGTCATGATATTGGGCATAAAGCTTGGCCATCAGTATAAAGGTCTGGAAAAAGCAGCACTAAATGGCATTTCCAATGGACTTGGAGCCGTTTTAATCCTTTTGGCCGTTGGCGCGCTTGTAGGTACTTGGATCTCTGGTGGTATTGTTCCAACCATTATTTACTACGGCCTTAAAGCAATCCACCCTTCCATCTTTTTGCTCGCGACCATGATCATCTGTTCATTGACTGCGCTAGCGACTGGCACATCTTGGGGTGCGGCTGGCACGGCAGGTATTGCAATGATGGGTATCGGTCAAGGTCTTGGTGTTCCTGCGCCAATCACTGCAGGTGCCGTACTTTCAGGCTGTTACTTTGGTGACAAAATGTCGCCTCTATCGGATTCAGTAATCCTTGCTTCATCTATGTCTAACGTTGAAGTGATGGAACATATTAAAGGCATGTTGCCGATAGCACTCATTAGCTACATTATTACAGGCATTATGTTTACTGCATTTGGCTTCCACTACGCAGGTCAAGTTGACATGAGCCAGGTAGACTCTGTCATTAAAGCGATGGAACAGCAGTTCTACATCACCCCTTACTCATTTGTTCCTGTGATCATCGTATTGTCACTTCTAGCGATGCGTATGCCTTCATTCCCAGTGATCAGTTTTGGTTCTCTGCTAGGTATTATTTGGGCAGTGATGATCCAAGATGTCGATTTCCTAACCGCGTTCAACACGGCTTGGGCTCCGTTTGCAATCTCATCTGGCGTAGATTTCATTGACTCAATCCTTAACCGTGGCGGCATGTCTTCAATGCTTGGATCGGTAGCGGTTATCGTATTCGGCCTTGGTTTTGGCGGTCTACTAGATAAAGTAGGCGTGCTAGAGACTATCGCGAAGCTGTTTGAAAAACGCGTTCAAAGTGCAGGTTCATTGGCAACAAGCACAATTGGTACGGCCTTTATGGGCAACGTATTTGGTTCAGCGATGTACGTTTCACTTATTCTGACCCCAAAAATCTGTGCGAAGAACTATGACCGTCTAGGCTACAAACGTAAGAATTTGTCTCGTAACGCAGAATTTGGCGGCACGCTAACCTCAGGTATGGTCCCTTGGAGTGACAACGGTATCTACATGGCCAGTATTTTGGGTGTTGCTACACTGTCTTATGCCCCGTTCATGTGGCTGAGTTTTGTATGTATCATCGTAACGATCTTCACTTCTTACATGGGTTGGTTTGTTGATAAGTGCGAACCAACAGCAGAAGCAGTTGAAGAAGCTGAAGGCGAATTAAAGCAGCAAACCGCTTAACTTCGTAGAGATAGGAAGAACCTCCCTTCCGAATTCAATACTAAAAAAGAGCGCTTTAAAGCGCTCTTTTTTTATTTCCAAAACAAATCGTTAGCTTTGTTTTACTGGCGTTTTTACGGCTGCACGCTTCCCAAACCAATAGCCCAAGCCAAGCGGTGCAAAGAATATAACGGCAATGAACAGAATAAAGTAGATGATGGTACTTTTGACAAGTTCAATCAGCTTAGTCATGGCGAGATTCACAACCTCTTGCGACACTCGATCCATATCTTGAGCAAACTTCTCGCGCTCATGGGTAATGATCTGTGCGATTTCTTGACGTTCTCTGGCAACCATCAGCTCTATAGCTTGGCGTTCTTCACCCAACTGAGATAAACGCGCCTCCGTCCTTTGATCGATATCGTCAACCAAAGGTTGTAACTCCAGCGCCATTTGTTCTGCCAAATAACGCATGTACTCTGGGTTGTTATCGATAAAATCCCTCATCGAATCAGCGGTAACTTGCAAACTATTGAGCGCCGCATTGACTTTTTCGATACTGGCAGAGCTATTCAAGGCCAACAACTGCGCTTTCCACGTCATAATTTTTGGTGTCTGTTCTGATACCAGACTTAGACGATCAGAGACATCCCCAAGTGCTTCTGGCATCGTGCCTAGCGTTGTAACGGCTTCCTCTTCGCTAATTTGGTTTGCATCTAACCACCCACGGTAAGCCGGAGTCCTAATCATGCTTAAATCAGCGAATGGATGCTGCTTGGCGAACTCTGCAACAAACGTTTGTGTCTTGATGTATGCTTCTTTCTTCAATAAAGATTGAGCCAGTTTATCTACCTCTTTCGCTAAATAAACGGAAACTAACTTGGCCTCACCGGACGCAAAGAGCTCATTACCAGAAGCGGTAGTAAAGAACTGTTCCATTTGTAGCGTGAAAGTCCATGTATCAATCAGTGCAGCCATTGGGGACACTTGATACGCAGAAGCTTGGATGCCCTCTTCAGCATTTATCTTCCAAAGTAAAATATAAGATTGATGAACTTTATCATGAGGATCATATTGTTCGTGTAGTGCATCTGCTGCTTGCTCAACCTGAGCAAAAAACTGCTGCGCATACTCACGAGTCAAAAGACGCATATTGAGCTCTTGTTTGGTAAGAGGGACGGTTTGACTCTCGATCTTGACTTCGAGCAGGGAGCACCCTGAAAGCATCATAACCAGCCCTATCAACATCATTGAAGACATTCGGCGAACGGACATGAAAACACCTTTAACAAATTGTATAGAACAGGAATAAAGCGAACTAAGTCATATAGTTCGAGCCTTTATTACCTCAACTCTTATGACATTAAGTCAGAGCAATATCAATCTGTTAGCGCTTCTGTTATCTTTTCACTATTGAGAACATTATTAGCAAAAAGTATGGTTTGTTTTAGGACATCATCTAAACATGCCAACTTCTCTTCCGGCACTTTTTGCCCTTGTTTAATCAACAGTTCAATATCACCCGAAATACAGTGCAATGGCATTGCACCTAAACTCCCTGAGACCCCTTTAAGACTGTGTGCGGCTCTTTGCGCTTGCTCTTTATCCTCTTCTAACAGCTGATACATTTTAGTGCCATCGCCAGAGTGGTCCTGAATAAAGACCTCCAGTAACATCCGCACAGCGCCCTCGTCACCAGACAGAGAATCTAACATTTTATTGATATCTATGTACGGCTCACGTTCCACTACTCCCACTTGTGATGAATTCACCTCATTACAACTTTTTTCGTTCATTTGGACGTTTTGAAAATTTTCTGACTGAGCTGAGGGAACAGTGTTAGCTCCATTTTCATCATCGCCAACTTGCTCTGACTTTTTATCATCGGTTCTGGGTAGTGGTATCGGTTGAATCGTTTTTGGGGAGAAGGCTCCCCATGAAATGAGGAAAAGGAGCAAACCACTGATTACAGACAGCCAAACAATAAAAGTCATTAGCTTCTGTTCCAACTGATCATTTATCGAAGTTAACTGGTTCGGGAAATCTGGATTAAGCAGTTGATTAGATAAATAACTGCCCTGTGCCTGAGCAGATAGTGCGCTTGAGGTTTGAGCAAGCTGGCGCTGAAGAGCACTTCGCTCTTCGGGAGAGAGTGCCTCTGATTCAATAAAAAGTCGGTCTAAGTCACGGTAAGTATCGCTATTCGTTGCAGAGTCACTAAAGACAGACTCAAAAACAAGCGCACCTAAGCGATAGTACATTGCCTGAATTTGCTCAGAGTTTTCTGTTCGAGCACGGCTGCTTCGTAACTGTTCAGCTAACGAAACCAATTCACTGTCACTTCTTACAAAAGCTCGAGCACTTTCTAAAAATCGGTCGGTCGTATAAAGCAATTGAGTGATGTCTGGTGTGATTTTCCCTTCAGAAAACTCACTTTCAAGCTGTAAGCGAACTGCATAAGCCAACTGAAGTTTCAGTGAAATTTGGTCGACGTGTTTAACACGATAAGGCAGATCGAAGTTAAAAAAGTGCCTGACTTCTTCAACTTTACTTCCTAACTCATTTACAGTCGAAATCGTTTGAATCGTTTGTTTGGCTTGCAGCCAAATGCCAAGTGCTAAAACACTCCACAAAACGAACCAGAACCAAACAAACCGCCGTATTCCTTCTTTTAGCTTCAGCAACACTTGACCCTCGCATATCTCCATTAATTACAAGCATATACTATGGATGTTTCTTATTCACATAAAAAAAGAGAGCCGTTTGCTCTCTTTATTTAACGATATGATTTTAATTGCGACTTAACTGATCTTTTAGATTTGGAGGCGTCCCTTTAATCGTTAAGGTATCCGTCTCTGGATCATAAAAAATACGCTCGCCAAGTAAGAGACTATCGAAGCTAATATTCAAACCACCACCAGCTCCAACAAATTTAGTCAGTTTGCGAACCGTCGCACGATCACCTGGGAAAGACTCTTCAAGTTCGTACCCTTGCTCTTTGGTGAAATCCATAAAGCTCGTGCCATCTTGGCTTTGAGGAAGCTCTCCGGAAAGTTCTGAGATTTGAACTTCATCACCGGATTTAATTTGCTCATTGCAGTAGTCGTAAACTTGTTTCTTGTACTCGTTCACTTCTTGCTTTTCTAGCTTCGAGTCAGCACAAAAATCATCCACCGCCTGCATCAACACTAAGTTTTGTTGTTTAGTATCTAAGCCAATATCCGCTTGCAGAAAATCTAGGAAGAAGTCCGCCACTTTACGGCCAACGCGTCCTTTAATGTATTGCAGATAACGATTGGATTCCTTGTCGGTCTCGTAGCTCGACAGGTCGATGCGTGCGGCAATATCCATTTTGGTGATATCTAAGTAATCTGTCGCACTGATGTCCAAACCTTCGGTCACTTTTAAACTTTGATTCATTGGTAAGATACCGATGAACAAGTAGTCCGTTGCTAAACTCTGATACTCAGCGAAAACCAAGATACCTTCATCCGCAAATGGGTACTTAATCAACTCTTCTTTCAAGCGATTTGCACTAATTTGTGAGAAGTCGTAAAAATCTCGCTCTCCTTTGCGCATTTCTTGAAGCCAAAATTGAAATTCGCTGTCTGACTGGAAAGCGCCAAAACCTTTACCAGCTTTAGAATGGAATACTCGGTGAAGCTCAGCGACTAAGTTTTCTGTAGATGCATCGTTCTCTAATGATGCTGGACGAAAGTTTACAACCAGCTCGTCCTGATCGTTTTTGCACAGTTGATGCAGAATAACGTTTGAAAGATGAAGACTCATAGTGATTTTATCTTGCTACAAGGTTTTAGTTGATGGGCATTGTAGGTTATCATAAGCCGCTTTTACTATCATTATTAGAGTCTTTATGCCGATTACATCTAAATATACTGACGAGCAAGTAGAAAAAATTCTTGCTGAAGTAGCAACAGTTCTTGAAAAACACGCTGCTTCTCCTGAGTTGACGCTAATGATTGCCGGAAATATCGCAACCAATGTCTTAAATCAACGTGTTGCTGCTTCACAACGCAAAGCGATTGCTGAAAAATTTGCTCAGGCGCTGATGTCTTCTTTAGAAACACCAAAAACACACTAATCACGGACAATAGAACACATACATGGTAGACAGCGGAAACTCATACGGCGAACGTGTATCTCGACTAGTTGGTTGGGGTCACTGGTTTGCATTCTTCAATATCGTTGCATCGATGTTGATAGGCACACGCTACATTGTTCAGTCTCCTTGGCCCGAGACGTTACTTGGTCAGTTTTATCTGGCGGTTTCTTGGGTTGGTCACTTTGGCTTTCTAGTTTTCGCACTTTACTTGCTTGTTCTATTCCCGTTGACGTTTATCCTGCCATCGCGGAAATTGTTCCGTTTGGTGGCAGTGATTTTCGCAACCGTTGGGCAAACCATATTATTAATTGATACCCAAGCGTATCAGTCGATCAATTTGCACTTAACTCCCGTTGTCTGGGAGTTACTATTCAGCGAAGACAAAAGTGCGCTCAGCACTGACCTACAACATTTATTTGTTGTGATGCCGCTGATCTTCCTTATTCAACTCGCACTATCCGAATGGGTATGGCGAAAACAGCGCAAACTATCTCATAAGCACGTAGGACGCCCTCTCGCGGCCGTCTTTTTCCTCAGCTTTATGACCAGCCATTTGGTTTACATTTGGGCAGATGCGTATTTTTACAACCCAATTACTAGCCAGCGTTCAAACTTCCCTTTGTCTTACCCGATGACGGCGAAGAGTTTTATGGAAAAACATGGTCTACTTGACCGTGAGGAATACCTAAAACGTTTAGCAGAAAACGAAGGCAACGTAGAGTTAGTCAACTACCCTCTTGAAAAGCTTGAGTTTAACCGCCGAGTTAATAAGCTCAATGTGTTGATGATCAGCATAAACAATTTACGAGCGGATGCGCTGAACCAAGAAGAGATGCCTAACCTCTATGAGTTTGCTGAAAACAATCAGAACTTCCGTAATCATTACAGCTCAAGTAATGATACATACGGGGCCTTTGGTTTGTTCTATGGCTTACCGACCAGTTATGCATCAAGCATCAAGGCGCAAGGTGCTTCCCCAGTATTGCTCGATGTACTGAAAGATCAGGGCTACAACTTTGGTTTATTCAGTGGCAGTGGGTTTGAAGATGATCTCTACTCAGAAATTATTTTCCGCGACTTGAACTTAGCGGAAGACCTAAATGGCACGCAAGCTCATACCGATAAACAATCTATCGCAAACTGGAATACATGGTTAGCAGAGAAAGCAAGTCAGCCATGGTTTAGTTACATCGAAGTCACCACCGTTGATAATTTTGAATCGATTCCTTCAAATAATGACGAAGAAATGCCCGCAAGTGAGCGATTCAAAAAAGCTTATGAATATGCAGTGAAGTCGGCGGATAGAACTATCGCAGGTATTATTGATGAACTAGAAACGACGGGACAACTGACAAACACCATCGTAATCATCACTTCTAATCACGGTAGTGAATTTAACGAAACCAACACGAACAGCTGGGGAGCAAACAGCAACTACAGCCGTTATCAATTACAAGTTCCGATGGTGATCCATTGGCCTGGAATGCTAGCTGGCGAATTTAATCACAGCACAAGTCACTTGGACCTCTCAGTTACACTGTTGCAAGATATGCTCGGCGTATCTTCCAACCCATATGATTACAGTAGTGGTCGCAACCTATTCGATGAAAGTCGTCGTCGCTGGATCTTGGCGGGCGATACTCGCGAGCTTGCCTTAATTACTAGCTCGCAAACCACAGTGATCGATAAGTTTGGCAACTACAAGCTGTATGACAAAAACTACAAACGACTTAGAGATGATGCACCGAAGTTGCCAGTTTTGATGCAAGGTTTAACTGAGTTACAGCGTTTTTATTCTAAAAACGATTAATACCTAGCAATCCATATACTATTCAAACTCCCCTTTTTGGGGAGTTTTTGTTTATTTAAACAACACAAACCACAAATTTGCGCAGTAAACATCCAATCAGTTCAACTAGGGGTTTACAACATTTTCAAAGCCTTATATTATGCGCCTCAACAACGGAGAGATGGCTGAGTGGTTGAAAGCACCGGTCTTGAAAACCGGCATACGTTAATAGCGTATCTAGGGTTCAAATCCCTATCTCTCCGCCACTTTTAGAAAAAGCCCGCTAAGAAATTAGCGGGCTTTTTCGCATCTCCAGACTTAAAAAGATTTGTACAAATCACTTATCACTTCTTGAACGCAACTAAGCACTCCGCCACACTCAGAAAGAACCCACAAAAAATTAATGCCCTTTTCGTTCGTTCCTGTGTTGAATCAATTTGATATTTACGTCTCGTTGTATCTACTCATCAATAAAGGCTTCTTTAGCGGCATTGATAAGCTGCAAGTGGATTGGGACGAGGTCAGCATGATTCGTTCGATATCCACCTCCAACGACAGCTGCGACAGGGATACCTCGAGATTTCACTGTGTGCATTAAAAATCTATCACGTTCTAAAATCCCTTGAGTCGACACATCAAAATATCCAAGCTCATCGTCCTGATGTATATCGACACCAGCATCGTAGATAACTAAATCAGGGCGATGAAGATTAAGTGCCATATCGACCACTTCTTTAAACGCCATTAAAAAATCCTCATCACCTGTTCCTCGCACCAAAGGCACATCGAGGTCAGACTGAGGCTTCCTCGCTGGGAAGTTTTTATCACAGTGGAAAGAAAGCGTGATGATATCTGGCTCATCGTCACATAAAGTTGCTGTTCCATCCCCATGGTGAACATCACTATCAATGATCAATACTTTATCGACATGCTCGACTTCGAGCGCTTGCCTGGCCGCGATCACTAAGTCATTAAATAAACAAAAACCACTGCCAAACTCTTTGTGTGCGTGGTGATACCCACCACTCAAATGAATGGCCACACCGTACTCAAGTGCCTTTTTTGCGGTCAGAGCCGTGCCCGCTGCTGAAGTTAGCGTTCTGGTAATGAGAGACTCACTCCAAGGAAAACCTATTCGGCGCATCTTCGCAGCTGGCATGTTTCCACTAACAAGTAACTCGACGTATTCCTCGTCATGAACACGTTTTACTTCCCCAACAGTTAATGCTTCGGGCTGGAAAAACTGCGTGTGCTCTTTCCAGTTATCTTTCTCCATATGCACCAATACCGATTCATAGAGGTACTGGTATTTCATAATTGGGTAACGATGCCCCTCTGGCAACTCAAGTTGAGAATAAATCGGGTGGTAGATAAATGGCAGCATGAGAAATTCTTAATAACAATGGTAACGAAATAGTATCAACTTAAAGGGTTGAATAAAACGCAATTTAATTGATAATGATTTTCAATATCAATTAAATTTAATATACATATGAATTCTACTTTCTTTGCTATTCTCGGCGCACTATTTGGCTCTCTTTGTGCCCTGTCCCTATTTTCATCTCTTGTTGTTGGTGCGTGGTGGTTGGTTGATTTTATTGTGCTTAACTAACACAATGACTTTCAACTGAAATCAAAAAAACATAGGTGTTTGTATGAGTCAAACCGTCTTTATTACCGGAGCAAATCGCGGCATTGGCCTTAGCTTAACTGAGCTGTACCTGAAGCAAGGCCACCAAGTGCATGCTACTAGCCGTTCCTTAGAGAACAGTTCAGAACTACAAACTCTAGCCTCACAATTCAGCAATCTAGTTTTGCACGAACTGGATGTCACGCACTACGAACAAGTCGCTAAGCTTGCCGATAAACTCCCTGCCATCGACTTACTCATCAATAATGCAGGATATTACGGCCCCAAGGGATATGGCTTTGGAAATACTGACGTAGAAGCATGGCGTAAAGTCTTCGAAGTAAACACCATTGCTCCGTTAAAACTGGTTGAGTACTGTTACCCTCGCTTACAACAAGGCAAGATGAAAAAGATTGCTTGTATCTCATCAAAAGTCGGCAGTATGACCGAAAATACGTCCGGCGCCGGCTATATTTATCGCTCATCGAAAGCGGCGCTTAACTCGGTTGTGAAAAGCTTAAGTAATGATTTAACACCTGAAGGATTTACCGTTTTAGCGCTTCACCCTGGTTGGGTAAAAACGGCGATGGGCGGGCCAAATGCTTTGATAGATACGCAAACCTCCGCGCTAGGCCTAGCGAACGTGATAGAACTGAGCACACCGCAGCTTTCAGGTCGATTTATTAACTACGATGGTACTGAGTTACCTTGGTAGCAGCATTAAGACACAGCCATCACTAAACCAAATACCATCAAAGCTAGGCTTCATAATCGTGACTTGGTTGGCAAACATAATGTTCATCAGTGATCCACCAGCATAATTCGCGCAATCTAACTTGAATTTATCTACATCCAATCCAGACTTAGGAAAAAGTAGAACAAATAAGGAGAAAGCACGATGGCAGCAGATAGGGATTTGGTTAATTTTAGCGAAGAGCACGAACTAAATTACTGCTTGAGAAGTGCTGGTAAACGCCAAACTCAAGCGAATCGAGATACATTAGTTGACTTGGGCAACCAGGTGAAAGAGGTACTGGACAAACGCGTGTTAACTCAAGGTGAAGTAAGAGGCGCGATCCAAAACCACGGTGATCTGTTCGAGTAATCTATTTTCAAGCATGCGCGGAGTTTAATTACGCCGCGCTTGTCCTATGCCTGCTTACCTTTGGTTGCACGAGATTTAGTCGCGCCACCATTCTTTGAATAACTGCGCTTTTTACGTTTAAACGCAGGACGTTCCACCTTGGGTAGATGACGTAATGAATCAGGGATAGGGCCTGCTTTTACTTGTGCCATCAAGCTATCAATGCGTTGTTCCAGTGCTTGCATGAACGGCTGATATGCTTGATTTCTCTCTGCCATACCTTGTAACTGGTGCTCCCAATGAGCCGTCATATCAGGGTATGTTGAATCTTCTGGCAAGGCATGAATGAGACCTCTTCCCGCAGGAGAACTGAGAATTGACTTACCTTGACGCGTAAGCAGTTGGCGTTTGAACAGCGTGTCCAAAATACCAGCGCGAGTCGCTTCCGTGCCTAGCCCATCAGTGTCACGAAGGATTTTTTTCAGTTCTTTATCCGCAACGTAACGGGCGATCCCGGTCATCGCTTGCAACAGCGATGCCTCGGTAAAATGCTTTGGTGGCTCGGTTTTTCGGTCTTTTATTTCCCCTTCACGACAAGTTAACACGGTGCCTTCGGGTAGCGGTGGCACGGCATCAATACCTTCATCTTCCTTGTCAGTTTTGCCCATTAGCGCTTTCCAACCCGGCGAAACTAACTGACGACCTTTCGCGACAAACGTACCACCAGCGATATCGAAAACCAATTTCGCTTCTGCGTAAACCGCCGCCGGATAGAACTGCATGAGGTACTGGCGCGCAATCAATTGATACACTTTCATCTCATTGCCGGAAAGCGCATTCACATTAGCTTGCTTCGGTGTAGGGATAATCGCATGGTGCGCATCCACTTTTTTATCGTTCCAGGCTTTGGACTTTAATGTTAAGTCTGCTCCCTGAACGGCAACTTGCAACTCTTTTGCGTTATTCGCAATAGCAGTTGTCACCGTCCCTGCTTGTGAGTAGTGTTCCATTGGTAAATAGCGACAATCTGAACGCGGGTAAGTGATCAGCTTGTGCTTTTCATACAATGCCTGACAAGTATCTAGTACTTGTTGCGCACTCATACCATAGCGCTTCGCGGCATCGATCTGTAAAGCAGATAACGAATAGGGTAATGGTGCTGATTGCTTGGTTTGCTTTTGTTCCGACTCTGTCACTTTTGCGGGTTGATTTGCAATACGGTTTGCAACATTTTCCACCAACTTACGGTTTAATACTCGACCTTCTTCGTCCTGCCAAGGCTTGCATGCCTCACTTGGCTTCCAACGAGCACGAATATCAAAAGTACCATTGGCATCTTGATATGGGATCAGAGCATGTAGGGTAAAATAGTCCTTCGGGACAAAATTTTCGATTTCTTCATCACGACGCACCACTAAGCCAAGAACTGGCGTTTGCACTCGCCCTACCGAGAGAACACCTTGATACCCTGCTTTTTGACCAAGCAAGGTATAAGCACGAGACATGTTCATACCATACAGCCAATCAGCCCGAGAGCGGGCCAATGCTGAAACTGAAAGTGGGATAAACTCGCGATTACTGCGCATAGAACTGAGAGCACGTTTAACCGCAGGTAAGTTCAAGTCGGAAATCAACAAACGCTGTGTAGATTCCTTCTTGGTTTTAGATAACTTGCAATAGTCCAGAACTTCATCAACTAACAGCTGACCCTCTCGATCTGGGTCTCCTGCATGAATGACTTCATTAGCTTCTTTGAGCAATTTACGAATCACGGTTAATTGCTTACTTGCACTTTTCCTCGGTCTGAGCTGCCATTGCTGCGGAACAATTGGTAAATCTGCCATATTCCACTTTTTATAACGCTCATCGTAAGCGTCGGGTTCGACTTGTTCGAGTAAGTGGCCGATACACCAAGTAACGATATCCCCGTTCCCACAGCGGATGAATCCTTGATCTTTCTTTTGAGGGTTTGGCAGTGCAGCGGCAATCGCACGGCCTAAACTTGGTTTTTCAGCAATAAACAGACGAGACATAACGTTTTGGAAATAAATATAATTAGGGCCACATTATCGAATGTAGCCCTAATAAATCAAGAAAAACTGTATAAATAAACAGTCAATTTATTTAAGTTTTCAGTTATAGGAATTCAACAAACTGAGAAAGGTCACGCTCAGGAACTTTCATCGGTGTACAACCAGGCGTGCCTAAGTACAAGAAACCAACAATCTCATCGTCACCCTCTAAACCAAATGCTTGATGAACTTCTGGATGGAACATCCACTTACCTGAGCGCCAAAACCCTTGAAAGCCTTGCGCTACGGCTGCCATTTGCATCGCTTGTACAGCGCATCCCGCAGATAAGTGTTGCTCTAGTGCTGGTACTTTCTCATGTTCTGTTACTTTAGCAATCACCGTGATCACCATTGGTGCGCGAAATGGGGCATTCTTTACCTTTTCGACCACCGCTTCATCACTATTTTCAGCTTCTGCCGCTTTTACCAATATATCTGACAGTTTTTTCAAACCATCGCCCTGTGCGATAACGAAACGCCAAGGGGTTAATCCCGCATGGTCAGGCGCACGAAGGCCAGCACGAATGATGTTCTCAAGTGCTTTACCTTCTGGAGCAGGCGCGGATAACTTCGCGATAGATCGGCGATTGAGCAAAAGATCGAGAGCGTCCATGAAAGAATCCTTATTGAATATCGTTGTTATTTTGTTTACGCCACTTTAGCACAATCTGCTCCTGCGAATAACAACCGGTTTTCTGTGGGCTTGATAACGTGCTTCACTTAACATCAAACTGGGTTTAATGTTAATTTATTCGCGAAATGAATAAGTTGAACATAGGCAGGTTGATGAACAAGGACAAACAAAACAGCATTTACGAAAAGATCGTTAATGACGAAGATGCCCGTGCCTGTAAGGCGATTCCTGAATCAGCTTGTCATCAAGTTCCCGGCAACTTTCTTAAAATCATTCTCGCTCAGTTTTTAACGAAGGTCGGCGATGCGTTAATCAACCCTAAAGTCACGTTGCCGTGGATACTACAAAGTCTCGGGGCTCCGGTTTACTTAATTGGTTGGCTGGTTCCTATTCGTGAGTCAGGATCCCTTATCCCACAACTTAGCATCGCGCACTACATCCGACGCATTCCAGTAAGAAAATGGGTCTGGGTAATTGGCAGCATCTTGCAGGCTCTTTCCATATTTGCAATCGGATTGGTCGCATTAACTCTAACAGGAGCAGCTGCGGGTTATGGTGTGATTGCATGTCTTGTGATCTTCAGCCTCTCACGCGGTTTAAATTCCGTCGCATCAAAAGATGTATTGGGCAAAACCATCCCTAAAAACCAACGAGGTCAAGTCAACGGCTGGTCTTCAAGCGCTGCTGGCCTGGTTACGCTGCTTTTCGCTAGCCTTCTGGCACTAGCCTGGTTATGGGACGTAGAGCCGACAGAGCGCTTTTACGGTCTGAGTTTAGGCTTAGCGGGCGTCATATGGCTCATCGCGGCATTCGTCTATGCGCGAATTAATGAGTATGCCGGTGAGGTAGACGGTGGTCGAAATGGCGTCCTCGAAGCATTTAAACAACTCGCGTTACTTAAGACAGACGTGACCTTTCGTCGATTCGTTATCACGCGGACACTATTTTTATGTTCTGCGCTGAGTGCACCGTACTACGTTGTGCTGGCACAGCAATCTCTGGGTGGACAGCTCTGGGTGCTAGCTCTCTTTATGTTTGCGAGTGGCTTAGCCTCCTTTGTGTCAGGTCCTTTCTGGGGAAGAATGTCCGATCGCTCTAGCCGCAGTGTGATGGTCATAGGCGCAATGATGAGCGCGCTACTTGGTGTTGTGTTATTTGTTTACGATACATGGGTCACCGCTAGCCAAAGCTTCCTATTCGTGATTCCTCTGCTTTACTTTTGTGTTTGTATTGCCCACGACGGAATACGAGTCGGACGAAAAACCTATTTAGTTGATATCGCAGAAGGTGACAAACGGACGAGCTATGTAGCCGTGAGTAACACAGTGGTTGGGATAATGCTGCTTCTAATGAGCTCTCTTGGTGTTATGTCGAACTTCTTGAGCCTTTCAGCTGTGGTGTTAGTGTTCTCTTTTATTACTTTTGCTGGCGTGGTAATGGCCAAACAACTGCCAGATATCAGTGACTAGTTCTATACAAAAAAAGCTGCGCTCAAAGCGCAGCTTTCATGGTAAACACACATTAAAAAGCTAGAGTTTTACCGCCAATTTAACACCTTGACGAATCGCACGCACAGCATCAAGTTCACCCGCATGGTCAGCTCCGCCAATGATATGAATCTTCTCTCCGAGTTCAGACCATTTATCTTCAAATGGACGAACAGACTCTTGCCCCGCACAAATGACGACTTTGTCCGCGTTCAATAATTGTTCTTTTCCATCTACATGAATGTGCAAACCTTGATCATCAATTTTATCGTAAGACACGCCACCGACTAAATGTACGCCCCGTTTTTCAAGGGTACGTTTATGGATCCAACCTGTCGTTTTACCCGGACCTTTACCTACACGACCTTTACGACGCTGAAGTACCCAGACTTCTTTATCGCTGACCGCATCAGGGTAAGGATATAAACCACCCGGCTGAGACATCTCCTTGTCGATTCCCCATTCATGCAACCAGTCATCCAACGTTTGTCCAACTGGCTCTGTGAGCATGGTCGCGACATCTACGCCAATGCCACCAGCACCAACGATAGCCACTTTCTCACCGACTGGCGTTTTGTCTCGAATGAGAGTTTGATAGTCGACGACTTTCTCTGGGTTATCAATTCCATCAATATTGACTTTACGTGGCTCAACACCCGATGCCATCACTATCTCATCGTATTCTGTGAGTAAGTCATAGTTCGCTTCCGTCGATAAGTGCAGATTCACGCCTGTTTCATCAATACGGTTAGCGAAATATCGTATCGTCTCTCGAAACTCTTCCTTACCAGGGATCTGCATCGCAAGACGGAACTGACCACCGATGCGGTCGTTCTTTTCGAACAAATCAACCTTATGGCCACGTTCAGCCAGTGTGGTCGCACAAGCCAAGCCCGCAGGTCCAGCACCAACAACTGCAATGTTTTTCTTTTTAAAGGCTGGTTCAACAACAATTTCGGTTTCATAGCACGCTAGAGGGTTCACTAAGCAACTGGCGCGTTTACCTTTAAACACGTTATCTAGACACGCCTGATTACAACCAATACACGTATTAATAAGCTGCGCTTTTTCCTGTTCGGCTTTAGCAACAAAGTAAGGATCGGCCAAGAATGGGCGCGCCATCGAAACCATGTCGGCATGACCTGAAGATAAAATGCGTTCTGCTTCATCTGGCGTATTTATACGGTTGCAAGTGATAATAGGAACCGAAACGTGAGGTTTAACTTTTTCCGTAACCCATGTAAACGCACCGCGTGGTACTTGAGTCGCAATTGTCGGAATTCGAGCCTCATGCCAACCGATACCCGTATTAATAATCGTGACGCCAGCCTCTTCAAGTGCTTTCGCCAATTCGATAACGTCTTCAAAAGTGCTGCCCTGCTCGACAAGATCCAGCATAGAAAGACGGAAGATGATGATGAACTTGTCACCCACCGCCTTGCGTACCGCTTTAACAATTTCTAGCGGAAACCGCATACGTTTTTTATAGCTGCCACCCCATTCGTCGTAACGCATATTAGTACGTTTACATAAGAATTGGTTTATCAAGTAACCTTCCGAGCCCATTAACTCGACGCCATCATAACCAGCAAGCTGTGCTAACTCCGCACTATTAGCAAACGCGTCGATGGTTTTCTTTATCTGGCGGTCGCTCATTTCACTCGGAGCAAACTTTGCAATCGGCGCTTTAATGCCAGATGCACTTTGCGAGAATGGATGCATTGCATAACGCCCAGCATGGAGAATTTGCAACGCAATTTTACCACCGTGCTTGTGCACCGCTTCTGTCACAACTTTATGGGCTTTAGCATGTTTTGGCTTGCTGAATTCAGCACTCAACGGGTGTAAACGACCGCGTAAGTTAGGAGAAAAACCTCCGGTTACAATCAGTCCGACACCGCCTTTCGCGCGTTCTTCATAAAAAGCAGCGAGCTTCTGTAATCCTTCTTTGTGCTCTTCTAAGCCCGTGTGCATTGATCCCATCAGAACTCGGTTTCGTAATTGTGTGAAACCGAGATCCAGTGGCTTTAATAGGTTTGGGTACATGGCAGACATCACTTAACATCCATTGTTATTATCATGGTCTGACCAGATTAAGCCTGCTCAACCAAAAAATCAAACAAGCGTTTACATTTTTGTAACACCGATCAATCTCGTGTGAAAATATGCCAATTGTTGAGTGGTCGTGATAAGCTAAAAAAATGTTATCTTTTGAGATCTTAGAGATAAGAACCCATACTTTGTTAGACTCGGCGTAACTATCTCGTTATGGAGACAAGATGAAAAAACTCTTCAAATTTATTGGTTTGATATTTAAAGGGATATGGAAAAGTATCACTTTCATCAGACTCGCACTGGCAAACCTAATTTTCTTGCTGATGATTGCCGTTTTCTACTTTGCCTTTACTTATACCGGAGACGGTCAACCTGTCGTCGAAAAAGAATCTGCATTGGTGATGAACCTTTCAGGCCCAATTGTCGAACAAAGACGTTATGTAAACCCAATGGACTCTTTTGCTGGTTCCCTTTTGGGTAATGAGTTACCGAAAGAAAACGTCCTTTTCGATATCGTTGATACTATTCGCTACGCGAAAGACGATCCTAAAGTGTCTGGATTAGTGCTAGCACTACGAGACATGCCAGAAACAAATCTCACGAAACTACGTTACATCGCGAAAGCGTTGAACGAATTTAAAGCGTCAGGCAAACCCGTTTACGCCGTAGGTGATTTCTACAACCAAAGCCAATATTACTTGGCAAGTTACTCTGACAAAGTTTATCTGGCACCTGATGGTGGTGTATTGATTAAAGGTTACAGCGCTTACTCAATGTACTACAAAACGTTACTTGAAAAGCTTGACGTTTCTACTCATGTTTTTCGCGTAGGTACTTATAAATCCGCTATCGAACCGTTTATTCGTGATGACATGTCCGATGCGGCGAAAGAGTCAGCAACACGTTGGGTTACTCAATTATGGAGTGCTTTTGTTGATGACGTAACAACAAACCGAAACATTGATGCGAAAGTGCTTAATCCAACCATGGATGAGCTGATTAACGAGATGAAGTCTGTAAATGGCGATATTGCTCAGCTCGCAGTCAAATTGGGGCTAGTGGATGAACTTGCGACACGCCAAGACATTCGCACTCTATTTGCAAAACAGTTTGGTAGCGACGGCAAAGACAGCTACAACGCGATTGGTTACTACGACTACCTTGCAACGATTCGTCCCGATTACACACTACCTCAACACGACATCGCCGTTGTTCTAGCCAGTGGCGCGATTATGGACGGTCAACAACCTCGCGGAACTGTTGGTGGTGACACGGTCGCAAGCTTGCTGCGTCAAGCACGCAATGATGAAAAAGTGAAAGCGGTCGTGTTACGAGTAGATAGTCCAGGAGGCAGTGCCTTTGCTTCTGAAGTGATTCGTAACGAAGTGGAAGCTCTGAAGCAAGCAGGTAAGCCGGTTGTTGTATCCATGTCGAGTTTGGCCGCTTCTGGTGGTTATTGGATTTCAATGAGCGCAGACAAAATCGTTGCTCAGCCAACAACCCTGACGGGCTCCATTGGTATATTTAGTGTCATCACCACGTTTGAAAAAGGCTTTAGCAAGTTAGGCATTAACACTGATGGCGTTGGCACATCGCCGTTCTCAGGTGACGGTATTACCACTGGCCTTTCTGAGGGCGCGTCTCAAGTGTTCCAATTAGGTATCGAGCACGGTTACAAGCGCTTTATTTCTCTAGTTGGCGAGAATCGCGATATGTCTCTAGAGGAAGTTGACAAAGTTGCTCAAGGTCGAGTTTGGACCGGCCAAGATGCACTATCCTTTGGTCTTGTCGATCAAATGGGTGACTTTGATGATGCTGTAGAGCTAGCGGCGAAACTAGCGAACGTAACCGATTACGGCATTTACTGGGTAGAAGAGCCTCTTTCACCTACTGAACTATTTCTACAAGAGTTTATGAAACAGGTGAAAGTCTCTCTAGGTATTGATGCAACAAGCTTGCTACCAAAAAGTCTTCAACCCGTAGCTCAACAATTCGAACAAGACGCAAGCTTGCTCCAAAGCTTCAACGATCCTAAAGGTCAATACGCATTTTGTTTGAACTGCCAAGTGCAGTAGTTTTTCCATCAATATTACAAAGGGCACTTCTACTTGAAGTGCCCTTTTTATTAGGCTTTGCATCTCCTAAGATGACTTTCTGATGCTGTGCGTATAGCCTCGCATCTCAAGGTTATTTAGGTATATAATCCCCGCCTCTGTTCCCCTACACGAAAGAAAAAACGATGACTAGAAAACACATCTACATCGCTTACACCGGTGGTACCATCGGAATGCAAAAATCCGACCACGGCTATGTGCCTGTTGCTGGCTTTATGGAAAAGCAATTAGCAAGCATGCCCGAATTCCATCGTCCTGAAATGCCGGATTACACCATCCACGAATACGACCCTCTGATTGACTCATCAGATATGACACCTGCTGACTGGCAGCAGATTGCGAATGATATTCGTGACAACTATGACAAATACGATGGTTTCGTTATCCTACATGGTACTGACACCATGGCGTACACAGCGTCCGCATTGTCTTTCATGCTTGAAAACCTTGGTAAGCCAGTGATTGTAACGGGTTCACAAATCCCTCTCGCAGAGCTGCGTTCTGACGGCCAAGCAAACCTATTAAACGCGCTACATATTGCGGCAAACTACCCGATCAACGAAGTAACTTTGTTCTTCAATAATCAATTGATGCGTGGTAACCGCAGCACAAAATCTCATGCAGACGGTTTTAATGCCTTTACTTCACCAAACCTTCCTCCACTATTGGAAGCTGGGATCAATATTCAAGTTAGCAACAGCGTAACCGTTGGTGCACAACCAGAAGGTGAGTTTAAGGTTCACAACATCACGCCACAACCAATCGGGGTGATCACCATGTACCCTGGTATTTCACACGAAGTTATCCGCAACACGCTTCGTCAGCCCGTGAATGCGATGATTCTTCTGACTTTTGGTGTCGGTAATGCTCCTCAGAACCCTGAGCTGCTTGGTCACCTGAAAGAAGCCTCTGAGCGCGGCGTTATTGTCGTAAACCTAACTCAGTGTTTGGCAGGTAAAGTGAATATGGGCGGATATGCCACAGGTTGTGCTCTCGCAGACTCTGGTGTTATCAGTGGCTTTGACATGACGCCCGAAGCGGCGCTGGCAAAACTACACTACCTTCTAAGCCAAAACCTTTCTTACGAAGAAGTAAAAGAGAGAATGCAACAAGTACTGCGTGGTGAAATGAGCCTGTAAGTTCAAGCTTTCTACGATCTAAAAAGCCCAATACAATTTGGGCTTTTTTCTTTCAAAATCAAAATAATAAAATTTTGAGAAATAAGGCGAAAGGATTAATCAATGTTCGGATTGACACGAACAATATCGCTCTCTTCTCCGCTGAATTGTTTTTTAAGCTCTTGTTTTGATTTAAAACTGATTTCACCACCGGCTGCAACCGTCATATGCTGCGCATCAGTATTATGTTTTGATTGATACAACATCACAGCTTGCATACACGAATCTCGCTGCTCTTTAGAAAGTGTTGTACCCTCAGGCCATCTTCCCGTTTCTACTGCATACACTAAGCGATCATAAACTTCTGGAGTCATCGCTTGTAATAGTTGTTCTGCGTCCATAGTGTACCTTCTTATTACATTCTATTTACAGAACATAACGGGTTAAGAAATTGAGTCAAGAATACGAAAATGAATTGGTGTAACGGATCACAAGCAAAACCATGAAAAAAACAAACTGGTTACTTCTCAGCCTCGCATGTTTTGTGCTATCGGGCTGTTTTGAAGGTAACGTGACAACCGAAGAGTTGTGCCAAAAAACACCAGAACTGCGTTGCGAGCAGCTCAATATGGATGACGGCCAATGTCGAATTCCAAGAACAAATTTGGTTTGGCATCGGTTTGAGCAATTGAAAAACCCATCGGAAGCAAACCAAATCATCGAATACGGTCTGGTCGCTGAATATAGGAAATGCTTAGAACTCGCCTCCCAGATCACCCCTATTGATCAAAGTGCTCTCAAAAGACAACGCTTTAATGCATTGGTACACAGTATTGATGAGCTAGAGCGCATTGTAAACGAGTTAAAAGGCTCAGAAGACCCGGCTACTTTGTATTTTTTATGGTCTCAAACGGGAGATACTCAAGCTCGGCGCGCATTTTTACAAATGGAAGGGTCTCCCCAATTAAATAATGCTGAGATGCAATATGCATTAGCCACTTTTTATACCAACCGAGATACCAAGAAAACCCTGGAGCTTCTTAATAACGCGTTGTCTTTATCTGATGAAGACAACATCAATCCGGTCATTCTCAAGTCAATGGCAAGTATTCATCAGGGGCTTGGAGACAAAGAGCAAGCGTATCTATGGGCAATGGTCGCGAAGAGATTCGACGTACCGCTTGCTGATGAAAAGCAGCTCCAACGTATGTTCAATTTCAGTCATCCAGAGCGATATAAGCAGTTGGATGAATTAGCCGAATCGGTGGCGAAAGCCATAGAGAAAGGTATCTATTCCCCAGCAATGATACCCATTGAGATATAAACAAAAAACTCCCGTAATGAGCGGGAGTTTTTTGTTTAAGTCGAGCGACACTCAGATCACCGTTGAGCATGAATCATCCTGAAAGGATAAAACAATCTCGAGCTCAATTTTGTCGTTATTATTCTGATTTGTTGAAAATTAACGACACAGAATTAACACAAAAACGCTCTCCTGTGGTCTGTGGGCCATCTTCAAAAACGTGCCCTAGATGGCTATCACACGTTGCACAACGAATCTCTGTACGTACCATTCCGTGACTTAGATCTTCTAAATAGCGCACCGCTTGATCGTTGATAGGCGCATCAAAACTTGGCCATCCGCAGCCAGAGTCATACTTGTTATCAGAGACAAAGAGAGGGGCATTACAACAGGTACAAGCATAAACACCAGTTTCCTTATTATGCAGTAGCTTACCGCTGAAAGGAGGCTCTGTACCTTGCTCTCGGCAAACACGGAACTCTTCATCAGACAGTTGCTCACGCCACTGTTCATCTGACTTCGTCACTTTTTTCCCGCTTTGTTCCACGACTTTCGGCTCCTTATTTACTGTTCTTGGTATTGACTTTTTTAGCAAAAAACTTGCTTCTCTTAACAGTTGTAGCACATACTTTCTCACCAGGACACCATGCGTAATTAATTTGATAAGAGCACTTATCTCACCAGTTATATTACGCCAACTGGGCTACAGAAGAATCAGTTAAAAGTTTAAAAAACGTACATTTGCAAAGAATTGTTAAAAAAAGCGTCGCTTTTTTTTGACTTTAAACAAGTTAAGTCCGATTATCACTTGCAGATGTTTACTGGATTCTGTAATTTTACTACCAGTTATCTTTAATCAGAAATTAAGTTGTGGAGCAACTATAATGACTATCAAAGTAGGTATTAACGGTTTTGGCCGTATCGGTCGTTTCGTATTCCGTGCAGCGCAAGAGCGCAACGACATCGAAGTAGTAGGTATTAACGACCTTATCGATGTAGATTACATGGCATACATGCTTAAGTATGACTCAACTCACGGCCGTTTCAACGGTACTGTTGAAGTTGAAGGCGGTAACCTAATCGTTAACGGTAAAACTGTACGTGTTACTGCAGAGCGCAACCCTGAAGACCTAAAATGGGACGAAATCGGTGTTGACGTTGTAGCTGAAGCAACTGGTCTTTTCCTAACTGACGAGACTGCACGTAAGCACATCACTGCTGGCGCGAAAAAAGTTGTACTAACTGGTCCTTCTAAAGACGCTACTCCAATGTTCGTTAACGGCGTAAACTTCGACACTTACGCTGGTCAAGACATCGTTTCTAACGCTTCTTGTACTACTAACTGTCTAGCGCCTATCGCTAAAGTTCTTAACGACAAGTTCGGTATCGAATCTGGTCTTATGACTACAGTTCACGCAACTACAGCAACTCAAAAAACTGTAGATGGTCCTTCTGCTAAAGACTGGCGCGGTGGTCGTGGTGCTTCTCAAAACATCATCCCATCTTCAACTGGTGCTGCTAAAGCTGTAGGCGTTGTACTTCCAGAAGTAAACGGCAAACTAACTGGTATGGCTTTCCGCGTACCAACTGCTAACGTTTCTGTAGTTGACCTAACTGTTAACCTAGTTAACGGTGCTTCTTACGAAGACATCTGTAAAGCGATGAAAGAAGCTTCTGAAGGCGAACTAAAAGGCGTTCTAGGCTACACTGAAGATGCAGTTGTATCTCAAGACTTCATCGGCGAAGTTTGCACTTCAGTATTCGATGCTAAAGCTGGTATCGCGCTAACTGACAAATTCGTTAAGGTTGTATCTTGGTACGACAACGAAATCGGTTACTCAAACAAAGTTCTAGACCTAATCGCTCACATCTCTAAGTAATTAGAAAGTTAGCAATTAGCGAATAGCTTCGTTAAAGAAAAGGCGGCTCTAGAGTCGCCTTTTTTGTATCTGGAATTTGAGAGAATGCAGGCTCGATGTTGCATTTAATGTGCGAAGCGCGTCTAAAAGCTCTCCCCCAGCGATAGGAAACTACACATGGATTTAAAAACTCTCCCAGCCCTAACGGTGCTATCTGATAACGTCACTATCGTTGAAGTTGATCAGATAAAAATCGTCCGCGTGATTCATGACAAAGCAACGGCAGGCATCTCGCTACACGGTGGTCATGTCGTGTCGTTCACGCCTGAAGGTCAAGAAGATCTGATCTGGATGAGCGAAAAAGCTGTCTTCGATGGTAAAGCTGCTCTTCGCGGTGGTATTCCGGTTTGTTGGCCTTGGTTTGGGCGTATTGCTGCTCCAGCTCACGGCTTTGCCCGCACCGCAGAATGGGAGTTGGTTGAACATCGTGAGAACCATAACGGTGTGATTGTTGAACTTGCTCTGTTCCCGACAGAAGAAATCCACGATATTTGGCCCCATATGTTTGACGCTCGTTTGGTGATTGAAGTGGGCGATGAGCTAAAAGTGACGCTCAAAGTCATGAACATTGATGACGAGGCTTGGACCTTCTCTGGCGCATTACATACTTACCTAAACGTTGGAGACATTAAGCAAGCACAAACGACAGGCATGGGTGCCGAGTACATTGATAGCTTGAAAGCTGATGCGGTATGCCAAGGTGGTAATGTTCTACAACTAACTGACACCATTGATCGCGTTTACACGCAACCAGAAGCGAAAATTTTGGTAAAAGACCCGGTATTGGATCGTACGCTAAGCGTACACAACCAAGGCCACAACTCAGCAGTATTATGGAACCCTTGGGCAGAAGGTGCGCAAAGCATGGGTGACATGGCTGACGATGGTTATCAAACCATGTTGTGTGTGGAGTCTGCTGTTCATGCACCAAGTATTGAGCAAGGTCAAACGCTCCAACCAGGTGAGACACATGAACTTGTCACTGTCATTTCAGCGCAGTAAGAATCACCATATAAAGGCCGGGGATACCCGGCTTTTTTTGTAATAAAAGCTCTGCTTAGATGGTCCTATCTTTACTAACTTATTGGTTACTGGTCACTTTTGACGGTTTCATTAATAAATATCAAAAAAATTGATCATATAAACCGATAGCATACCGATACAAAACTCATAAATAATAAAAATATCAGGAATTAGTCTATGTTAGAGAGATACCGAAATCAAAGTGTCGGATTCCAGTTGAAACTGGTGATCACTTTGTGTCTATTCATTGCTTTCAGCAGTATTGCCGCGCTTGTTTACCGCAACGCTTCCGATGTTCTATTGGAAAGCACACTGAAAGAACACCAATCTAAAGTAGAATCAATGGCAAAAACCATTGCTGGCCAATTCGATGCTTACCTGCACACCGCTAAAGTCCTCGAATCTACTTTTCGCAATGGCTACCTTGCCGGTGTCTATGTCGAAAATTACACGGTTGACTTCATGGGACATGAAGTACCAAACATCACTCAATACAGTGAAAGCTTAATTAATGACACCAAGTTGGTCGACAGTTTCACACGTGATACCGGCGCTATAGCAACGCTATTCGCACCATTGGGTGACGACTTTATTCGGGTGTCTACCTCCCTAGAAGATCCGCAAGGTCAACGAGCGGTCGGAACCACGCTAGGCATCAACCATCCTGGTTATCAGCAACTTAAAGCAGGACAACCGTATTACGCTCAAATTAAATTGTATGGCGAGCGCTACATTACCTACTATGCCCCAATCAAAGATGCAACAGGAAAGGTAGCAGGCCTATCGTTTATTGGCTTACCAGTAGACCAAGCGACACAAACCTTGTTCGATGCACTCGAAGAGATAAAATGGGGCGACACTGGTTACACCATTATCGTTGATAACGACGAAAAAAATCTTGGTAAATACCTACTTCATCCAGCAAAAAGCGGCTCAGATTCGTCAATACTAGAAGTCGCCGACTACAATGGTCACAAGCCTTTTGGTCAGATTTTCGAACAATCTAGTGGATTAATTCGCTACCCTTTCGAGTACCAAGGTAACGTAGGCGAAAAGTATCTTGTCTACACAGAGGTTCCAGGTTGGAACTGGAAACTGCTAGGCGGTACGTTTATCAAAGAAGTTACAAAAGGTAGCGACACGCTTCTCACACTCATTGCCATCATTTCTTCGGTAGCGGCAATCATTACTTTTGTTGTACTGACGCTTTTCTTGAATCGCAGCTTACAACCTCTCACGACTCTAAACTCATACATGACTCGCTTAGCGGGCGGCGAAGTCAGCTTGAGCATCCCAGCGTCTCGTAAAGCATCAAAGAATGAAATTACGAACCTGAGCTCGGGTGTCGCCAGTATGGCAAGTCAGCTCAATGAACTCGTTGGTAAGATCCGTTCAACAAGCGACTTAGTGGAGAGCAACTCCACCAGCGTTGCCAACGATGCCCATAACAATTTGACCCAAGCCGACCGACAACAACAAGAAGTCGAGCAAGTTGTGACAGCGATTGAAGAAATGGCCTCTTCCGCTCAATCTGTCGCACAACAAGTCGAAAGCATTGCGGAAAACGTACGCTCAGCAAATACTGATAGTCAATCTGGTCTCGCGATTGTTGAAGGCGTATGTATCGACGTTGCTCAACTTAACGATCAATTGGATCAATCAGCAACGGCTATCGAGCAAGTAAATCGCGATAGCGAGAGTATTCAAACCGTCACTAAAATGATTGATGAAATTGCTGAGCAAACCAATTTACTTGCCTTGAATGCCGCCATTGAAGCAGCACGAGCAGGTGAGCAAGGCCGTGGCTTCGCTGTTGTAGCAGATGAAGTGCGCACACTTGCGCACCGAACCCAAAGCTCAGTTCAAGATGTCGTGGAAATTATCGAGAAACTAAAAGGGTCGACTCATAATGCAGTTAATATGATGACAGACAGCCAACGCAGTGCAAACCAGGTCTTGGACAAAGCACAAGACGCGGGCACAGCATTAGAAGCCATCGCAGTACAAGTGCAGTCGATAGCCTCTCAAGCCGACGCCATTGCAGCGACTTCAGAAGAACAAGCTCAAGTTTCACAAGAAATTGCAGCAAATGCCCATTCTATCAGTGAACTTAACCGAGAAAGCCGCAACACGAGCGCAAAAACCTCGCAAAGTGCCATTGAACTTCAACAACAAGCACGAAACTTGAAAGAGCAAGTCGACTTCTTCCACTAATACTTAATAAGAGCCGACCCAGTCGGCTCTTTTTGTTTCACTTGATACCACGCTTTTTGATAGAATTTGCCGCCCTACTTTCTGTTCGAGATCGTCATGAACTATCAATGCCCTCTATGCCACCAAGCTCTAGCGTTAAATGAAAAAACGTTTAAGTGCGAAAACAATCATCAGTTTGACTTAGCAAAAGAAGGCTACGTTAACTTGATGCCAGCGCACCACAAACGTTCTAAAGATCCTGGTGACAACAAAGAGATGATGCAAGCTCGTCGTCGATTCCTTGAAGGAGATTACTACAACCCAATGCGCCAAGAAGTGGCGCAGCTGTGTGCAACATACACTGAGGGGAGCACCCATCAATTATTAGATATTGGTTGTGGTGAAGGTTACTACACAGATCAAGTACAAAAGACGATAGAAACACAAGCAAACCATGCCACGATTTATGGCTTAGACATTTCGAAAGTTGCCATTCGTTACGCGGCGAAGCGTTACACGCACTGCAACTTTAGTGTGGCTTCTAGTCACCGACTTCCCTTCGCAAATGAATCCTTAGATGCCATTTTGCGCATTTATGCCCCGTGTAAAGCTGAGGAGCTGCAGCGCGTTGTAAAAAACGAAGGCGTTGTTGTCACGGTTACTCCTGCTAGTCGCCACTTATACCAACTGCGTGAGCGCATTTATCAAGAAGTTCGTCTTCACAATGAAGAACCAGAACATATTGAAGGGTTTGAATTAGAGCACCAGCAGCATCTTAACTATGTTATGGACTTGAAAAACGGAGCCGCAGTCGATTTATTGCAAATGACGCCATTCGCATGGAAAGCAACCGATGCTCTTCGTGAAGAGTTGAAGTCCGCTACACTTTTCCAATGTGAGGCTGATTTTATGTTGCGTGTATATCGCAAAAAAACACTCAATTAATACGTCAAAAAAACAACAAACGCAAATAGTTATCATTTATATTGATTCATTGCTCAGCCTCCATTAATATCATCCGGACATTTTTGGAGGCTTTTCAATGCGCTTTTCTACTTTGAGCTTGCTCTTTGCAGGCTTACTTACTGGTTGCTCTTCATATACGCACACCAACTCTCACGCAACCTCAGCGGAAGTCACTAGTTTTTACGACTACCAACTATACACCCCTTCTGGCGAGCACATAGCTCTAAGCAAACTGCCAATTGAGCTGCAACAAGCAGATGTCATTCTTATTGGTGAATGGCACACACACGCCGGCGTTCATCGCTTTCAAACCGATATGCTCAAACAACTTACGTCCTACGACCGCTCACTCGCGTTATCTATGGAACAATTTACCCGCGACAAACAACCTGTTGTTGACGCTTACCTACGTGGGGAGATCGGCGAACAGTACTTAATGAAACAAGCCAACGCTTGGCCCAATTATGAAAGCGACTATCGCCCTCTCGTGGAGTTTGCTAAGCAGAAAAATCTCCCGGTCATTGCAGCAAATGCACCAAAGAGCATTGTTCGATGCATTGGTCGACAAGGGCTAGATTACATTAACAAGCTCGATGATGATCAGCGGATGTTCATTGCACAAGCCATCAACACTGGTAGTAGTCCGTACAAAGAAAAGTTCATGGCATCCATGCATCACGGTAAGCCAGAGCAGACGGAAAAACAGTTTGCAGCTCAAGTTACTTGGGATGAAACTATGGCGGAATCTATCGTTAGCTATCTAGACGACAACCCAGGCGCTCAGGTTGTCCATGTTGCGGGCAAGTTTCACACCGAGCAAGGGGTGGGTACGGCAGCATCAATCTTAAGCCGCAACCCGAGCTTAAAAGTGGTTGTAATTAGCCCAACAGGTAACGTGCTTTCTGATAATACAGACTATCAGTTAGAGGTTCTCGCACCACCAGTACGGTATGTACAAGATGCTCACCGCATGGCGGCATATCAACATCTAACTAAACGCAATAACGATCTTCAATGTAAGTAGCTGGTCTTCAATTTAAGTTTCTACCTTGTCGTTGCGTTGCATCATCACACCGCTCCGAGTTCATCGAGTGACAAGGGTCTGCTTCCTGCTGGTCTATTTTTTGCTAATGATCACCAATAGAAACTAGAAGCGGCAAAAGCAGACCTGTTTTTATCCAAATAGCTTCAGAAATAAACTTTGCCGCCGATAAAAATATAACTGCTTTTTACCCGCACTCAGTGACCGAGTGTCGATGTTCCAAGGAGTATTCGATGAATCCAGTAGGAAGCACTTCTGTTAATAGCTATGCCAAACAATCTGTCGCCTCTAAACAAGCAAGTATTGCACAAGAAGAAACTAGTGCTTCGCCGCTGAAAGTCGAACACAATAAGGTGACGCTTTCGACCGAAGGCAAAGCGCTACTTGCCGCTCTGCAACAAATCGAGCACGACAGCAAGAAAATAGAAGCAGAAGATAAATCTGTTGGTGAAAAGGTCGAATCTTTCACGCATGGTGCGCTTGGCATGGATCACCCCGATAAAATCGAGAAAGAAGAGGATGGCTCATATTCTGCGGGTCAATACCTTTCTGCGGCACTTACCGTTGGTGGCATCATACTGGCATTAGTCTGATAACCAGTCTGATAATCGTCACGACAACAAATCCTATTTGAACCAAACACTTACTGCAGCCCATAATTTAATAAGCCAAAGAACGATATGATGCAAACGTAAGTGAATTCGACCGCTCTTGTGGCCCGATAATACATGCTCGTTTATTGCTCCCTAAACTAGGTTTCTTGTGAAGGCACTGAATGGATAACTTTAGTCCATGCTTTCAACTCCTAAGCGTAATCCAAGCCCACGTTTGTGGGCTTTCTTCTTTCCAAACTAACGAACGTTAGAGAGCGACTCATTTTTTCTGTAAAACCAAACAAAAACGACAATTTGGTTAAACTTTTACTACCGACACAAAACCTTCATAAATCATTGCTTTAATGCCTGCGCTTTCAATAAACAAGGAAAATATAATGAAGCGCTTAGTATCTCCAATCGTTACGGCAGTGGCTGCATCTACCCTCTCTTTCAGCGCACTCTCAGCTGAAATCAAAAACGTCATTTTGATGATCGGCGACGGCATGGGTCCTCAACAAGTTGGTTTACTCGAGACCTACGCAAAACACGCACCTAACTCGGTTTACAAAGGCGAAAGCACAGCGTTATACAAACTCGCTCAAGAAGGTGTGATTGGATCATCACTGACCAATCCAGAAGACGCAATTGTCGTCGACTCTGCGTGCTCAGCTACGATGCTAGCGACAGGAATCCCTACCGCTTCTGAAGTCATTGGCATTGATAGCCAAGGCAACCATGTCGAAACTATTTTGGAAAAAGCCAAAAGTAAAGGTAAAGCGACAGGGCTCGTCTCTGATACGCGTATGACCCACGCAACGCCAGCAGCATTTGCCGCTCATCAACCACATCGCTCCCTAGAAAACAGTATTGCGGCGGATATGCTCGAAACAGGCGTAGACGTGATGATGTCTGGTGGACTTCGTCATTGGATTCCAAAGTCGACAAACGACAAGGGAGAGACATACGAGCAACTTGAAAAGCTCACTGAAGGTAATGTCTACCTAAAGTCGAAACGCAAAGACGAACGCAACTTGCTTACTGAGGCGCAAGACCAAGGTTACAACCTGGCTTTCAGCCGCGATATGCTCACACAAGCTAAAGGTGACAAATTACTTGGACTTTTTGCTTACTCGGGCATGAACGATGGTATTGCCTACAGTCAAAGCAAAAACGATCCAAAACGCACGCAGCCATCGCTGAAAGAAATGACCACCAAAGCAATCGACATTCTTTCAAAAGACAAAGACGGTTTTTTCTTGATGGTTGAAGGCGGCCAAATTGACTGGGCTGGCCACAGTAACGATGCAGGTACGATGCTGCATGAAATGCTTAAATTCGATGAAGCGGTAAACTCAGTTTATGAGTGGGCAAAAGGCCGTGATGACACCCTGATCATTGTTACTGCTGACCACGAAACCGGCTCTTTTGGCTTTAGCTACTCATCAGCAAACTTGCCTAAACCACAAAAACGCGACGGCGAAGCATTCAAAAATCAGGATTACGCGCCAAACTTCAACTTTGGTCAGTTCGAGATCCTCGATGGCTTATACAACCAAAAGAAAAGTTACTACGGCATGATCAGTGAATTCCAAGCGCTTGATAAGAAAGAGCAAACTCCAGAGAAGTTTGCGGAAGTCGTGAACGCAAATAGCGATTTTTCGATTACGCCTGAGCAAGCAGAACGCGTATTAGCAAGTAAACCAAATCCATACCGACTCGCTGGACACAAATACTTAAGCGAAGAGAACGTACCGACAATCAATGACTTTGATGCTTTCTTTCCTTACAACGACCGTGGCAACTTGCTAGCGCGTGAGCATGCAACAAAGCAAAACACAGTATGGGGGACGGGTACTCATACGCATACTCCTGTCAACGTATTTGCTTGGGGACCTGCAGAAACTATCCTTCCGGTATCAAAAATCATGCACCACTCGCAACTAGGCGAGTACTTGAAGCAACAAATTAAATAATCAACTTGCACTTACTTCACAACTCGTGATGTTTCAACGCTCTCGCAAGGGAGCGTTTTTTTATGCATGAAAACAGTTGACGTTTTAAATCGTACACCACAATAATTATGGGTCTTTAACTATATGAATAAAGAAAATGTGCGAAATCTTTGCTAAGCAACCCCAAGACAACTATCAGTTCATCACCCGCTCTATCCGTATTGATGGTCACGCGACCAGTGTAAAACTTGAAGCGAGCTTTTGGACAATTCTTGAGGAAATCGCTAGTGCTCAAAACATGACGGTCCCTAAATTCATAAGCACTGTTTATCAAGAAGCACTCGAATACAATGGTGAAGTGAACAACTTTGCCTCCTTACTTCGATGCGCTTGCCTCACTTACGCCCGCCAACCTCAAGAGACCACTCGTCAAGCACTTGCGCAACTTAACAGTTAATAGCAACCAACCGACCAATAACCATCCTAGGCTGTGCATCCGTATTATAAACCCTTGAACATCTTCTAATTTGTCGTACTAGAGTACTACCCAGACTCCTTTTGAAATCGCTAACCTGTGCGGACTATCAAGGAGTACCTATGACAAAAATGATTCACACCATGATCCGAGTAAGTGATCTGGACCGCTCTCTACAATTTTACTGTGACGTACTTGAACTAGAAGTCGCTGATCAATACATCTTTGATGGCTTTTCTCTAACCTATCTAGCCAACCAAGAAACTGGCTTTGAATTGGAACTGACGCACAATCACGATCAAAGTGAGCCCTACACTCACGGCTCAGGCTACGGCCACCTTGCCGTCAGCGTGGAGGACATTGAACAAGCCCACAAACGCATTAAATCTCTCGGCATTGAAACTGGTGACATCAAAGCCTTTGACCATCAACAAAAGCATTTAGCAACGTTCTTTTTTGTAACCGACCCTGATGGTTACAAAATTGAGTTCCTGCAACGCCAAGGGCGTTACCTATAACAAAAAGAGTAAACATTATGATTCACTTGACGGCTACCTTTCATGCACAACCGGGAAAAGAACAAGAGTTGAAAGAGGTACTTACCCGAGCGCTTGAACCTACTCGCAATGAAGAAGGTTGTGTTCGTTATCAATTGTTCCAAGATAAAGACAATGCATGCCACTTCGTTTTTCAGGAGCAATTTAAAGACCAACAAGCATTTGAGCTTCATGGTAAAACAGAACACTTTGCTCTTTTGATTAGCCAGATCGACAACTTGTTAGAATGCGAGCCGAAACTGGTGTTCTTTAACGAACTGTAACTATAGCGCTAACCGAAGATCAAAAAAGGCACTCTATCTAGAGTGCCTTTCACTAGTTGGGATCTGTGATTAAGCGTCTTGCTTCTCCACCATATGCAAATGCACATCTTGTTGTGGGAAAGGAATCGAAATACCTTCTCGGTCGAAGCGTAGTTTCACTTCTTTAGTCACATCCCAGTATACATCCCAGTAATCATCCGTTTTTACCCAAGGGCGCACAATAAAATCTACAGAAGACGTATTTAATGTATGAACTTTGATCATTGGCTCTGGAGTGCGAAGTACCGACGGGTGAGAGGTAATGATATCAGACAATACTGACTCCGCTTTTAAGAGGTCATCCGCATAGCCAATGCCAAACACCATATCCACGCGGCGAATGCGTTCATGCGTGACGTTCTTAATAACATCTCCCCAGATTTTGCTGTTAGGCACAATAATAATTTGGTTATCAAACGTACGGATTGTGGTGTTCACCAAACTCATATGGCTTACCTTGCCATCCACACCGCCAGCATACACAAAATCACCAACATCAAATGGGCGATAAATAAGCAGCATCATACCCGCCGCGAAGTTGGATAACGTGTCTTGCAACGCGAAACCAATAATCACACCAGCAATACCGAAACCGGTTAGGATTGGCGCTAGGTTCAAACCAAGCTGAGATAAGCCCACCATGATACCGATCACCCACACGAATTTGCCGGACATCGAGATAAAGAAGTCCTGCATCAAGTGGGAAAGTTTTAAGTTTTTCGATGCAACTGCTTTACGGACGACTTTGCGAGTTAACTTAGCCAGTCCGCGAGCGATCAATAAAATCAGCGCAAAAACAAACAACTGGAAGATATGCTGCGGTGCATTCTCGGCAAACCAATCCAGTGCCGAGTTGGACCAGTGACTCAGTATTGACCACACAACTTTGGTATTCAGTAAATCATGGGTGATATTACCCGTCACTTCAAAAATTTGGCGTTTGTATTCAGACGTTTCTAAACCGACTTTATCACCAATTGAAATCAGGTTGCGTAAGCTTTCTGTCGCAATATTTAGCCTTTGTTTAGTAATGAGCTGACTAAGTTGCAACGACGCTTTTTCCGACTCTGGGCTAGACGAAAGTTGGGAGCCAATGATCTCACTTTGCTGACTCAAGTACTCAATTGAAGCAGAGAGTAAGCGCATACGTTTATCAATTTTATCTTTTAGTTCCGCTTCTGCGCGCTCGTTTTGGGCCCCTAGCTCCTTCAACCAAGCGAGATTTTGCCAGCTCGAATCGAAGCTAACATCAAGATAACGCTGTAGCTCTCGATAATCATTAACAAGAGCAAGCTTCTCTTCATCCTTAGCCTTATTTAAATCCTCGACGACTTTCTTTATTTTTTCCGATAGATAGTTCGTCGCGTCCTCAGAGTATTGTTCTTGTTTTTTAACTAGCAAGATCAGCTTGTCGCGAGAGATAGTTTCACGTTCAATCGCTGACGCTAACTGGCTTCTTAATTCTTCATTCTTTTGGAATAGTTGCAGTTGAAGGGCATCACGCTCGTCGCCACTCGCTTGCGAGAGGCTTTGGGATAAATCCACAATCTCTCGGTTCAAGTTGTCAATCGAGATTTCGGCAGCAGAAGGCTCTTGGATATCGTCAGTAGCAGTCGCATGAACAGCCATTGGGGAGAACATAATGACGGCAAGTGCGAATAATGTCACCCAAGATGTCAGGCGCAGTTTCTGGGGGAAATGAAACGTCATGTTTACCTCATAGGGAACAATCCTGATCAAAACAATCAGGAATAGAAGTGTAAAGCGTTGAAATCATACTCCTAAGTTTACAACACTAAATAATAAACTGAGCAGCATTTCGTTAGCGAGACGTCAAAGTTGGGAGCCCCAATAGCAAACAAGCCTTTCATTTAATCAATGAAAGGCTTGTTTGTATTCGACTAAGGCCGGTTGGGATGATTTAAAATATGGTCTTCCCAATCCACCACATCAATCTCGTAAACAACTTTGTTACGGACACTTTCCCCTGCCGCATGCATTGCGGACTTAGAGCCTGTAATCAACGGATGCCATTCTGGTAAAGGCTGCTTTTCAGCCAACAGACGGTAAGCGCACGTGTGTGGCAGCCAAGTAAAATCGTCGATGTCTTCTCGGGTCAGCTTGGTGCACTCTTCACCCGAAGTGAAACGGTTTGGGTAATCCTTACATGAACACGTTTTACTGTTCAGCCAGCTACAAGCCACATTGGTATAGTAGATTTCATCGGTATCTTCATCCATCAGCTTATGCAAACAACATTTGCCACAACCATCACAGAGAGATTCCCATTCCTCTTCTGTCATCTGCTCTAACGATTTACTTTGCCAAAATGGAGTGCTCATACTTCAGGTCTCACCAAGGGAATTTAGGGGGCGATTTATACTCTTCTCAACGCAAAAGTTCAAGTTTTGAGAAGATCTTGCATCCTTCCCACATAACGGTGGAGATATTCAACTACTTTCGTTTTACTGTTCTATCCTTAAACAAGTTTCCATTACTCAATTGATCAAGAAGGCATTAAGGAGTTTTCATGGGTATTATTTCTTGGATTATTTTGGGCTTAATCGCCGGCGCACTTGCTAAATGGCTCATGCCAGGAAAAGATGGGGGCGGTTGGATTGCAACAATGTTACTTGGTATTGCAGGGGCATTTGTAGGTGGCTTCCTTGGCGGCATTCTCGGTTTCGGCGGAGCAACTGGCGTCAACATTGGTAGTATCATTACCGCAACACTAGGCGCATTTATTCTGTTGTTTGTTTATAACCGTTTCTTAAAATAATCACGATGATTTAAAAGCAAAAAACCAAAAAGGGAGCGTAATGTTAAGCGCGCCCTTTTGTTTTTTTCTTTCTTCACTCTTCCAATCCACGTCAAAATGACCATAATTGCCCCCTTAATTTTTTAAGAGGTTTACATTATGGATTGTCGATTAGGATGTGGAGCGTGCTGTATTGCGCCAAGTATCTCTTCACCAATACCTGGAATGCCTAAGGGCAAACCTGCAGGTGTTCGTTGTGTGCAACTCAACGACGACAATTTGTGCAAGCTATTTGGTAAGCCTGAACGCCCTAAAGTCTGTCACGATTTTAAACCGTGTCCGATTGTATGCGGCAACACCAATCAAGAAGCACTCGACAACATCACTGAATTAGAACAATTGACGTAATGCGACTCTAGACCACACGTTTAAAGTTAGTACCTCGGTTGTTTCTCTCCGAAGCAGTAATCAAAGCAAACTCAAGATTTAGCGCTTCCCCCCCTCTGCTTTTTATCTCACCCTTGAGAACTCTTGCCACATAGCGTTCCATTTGCGGTTTTTGCGCGATCTCCCTCACAATTTATTGACAATTCTCGACTATGTTCAGCGGGTCATTTAATTAAAGATCAGGAAAGAACATGAATAAGTATTTGGCTGAGGCTTTTGGCACGTTCTGGCTAGTGTTAGGCGGCTGTGGTAGCGCGGTGTTGGCTGCGGGTATCCCTGAAGTGGGTATTGGTCTGTTGGGCGTTTCTTTGGCATTCGGTTTAACCGTTCTGACGATGGCATTTGCTATCGGTCATATTTCAGGTTGTCACTTGAACCCTGCAGTGACAGTAGGCCTTTGGGCTGGCGGTCGTTTTGAGACAAAAGACGTTACGCCTTACATCATCTCACAAGTGATCGGCGGGCTTATCGCAGGTGGCGTGCTGTACGTTATTGCATCTGGACAAGCAGGATTCGATGTTGTGGGTTCTGGCTTTGCCGCCAATGGTTATGGTGAACACTCTCCAGGCCAATACTCGATGATCGCTGCACTTGTGACTGAAGTTGTCATGACGATGATGTTCCTGATTGTCATTATGGGTGCAACAGACAAACGTGCGCCACAAGGCTTTGCACCTATCGCAATTGGCCTGTGTTTGACTCTCATTCACCTGATCAGCATTCCTGTCACCAATACGTCAGTAAACCCTGCTCGTAGCACGGCAGTCGCAGTATATGTGGGTGACTGGGCGGTTTCTCAGCTATGGCTGTTCTGGATTGCGCCTATTGTGGGTGGCGTGCTTGGTGCGGTTATCTACAAAAACCTTCTTGGTAAAAAATCGAACGATTAATCGTTCCTAACTCCCAAAATCAAAAAAGCCGCTGAATTCAGCGGCTTTTTATTAAATTCTGTGTCGACCTAATAGCGAATGTGACAACGTCGTGCCATCAACAAGCTCTAGCTCCCCACCGACAGGCACACCATGCGCGATGCGGCTGGCATCAACTTGGTGCTCTTTACATAGCTCTGCGATGTAGTGGGCAGTGGCTTCACCTTCAACTGTTGGGTTTGTCGCCAAAATCACTTCGGTAATATCACCGCGACGTAAGCGGTAATCAAGGATATCCAATCCAATATCACTTGGACCAATACCATCTAATGGCGACAAATGCCCCATAAGAACAAAATACCGACCAGAATATTGGCCTGTTGCTTCAACGGCTGCGATGTCTGCCGGGCTTTCTACCACACAAATTTGACCATTTTCTTGGCGTTTTGGGTTGGTACAAATGTGACAGACTTCTTCTTCGGTGAAGGTTCGACACTCAGTACAATGACCTATTTCTGTCATTGCCTGACTAAGCGCATCTGCAAGCTGCAAACCGCCTTTTCTATCGCGCTGTAACAAATGAAAGGCCATACGCTGCGCTGACTTGGGGCCAACCCCAGGTAGACAACGTAAGGCCTCCATCAATTGCTCCAGCATATGACTGGTACGCATTAAAAGTCCGCTTAATTAAATATCAGCAGATTAGAATGGCATTTTCATACCTGGTGGTAGTTGCATACCGCCAGTTACAGAAGCCATTTTCTCTTTTTGAGTTTCTTCAACACGACGGGCTGCATCGTTGAACGCCGCAGCGATCAGATCTTCAAGCATTTCTTTGTCGTCTTCCATCAAACTTTCATCGATGTCAACACGACGTACGCTGTGACTACCAGTGATAGTAACTTTAACTAGGCCAGCACCAGACTCGCCAGTTACTTCCATATTCGCGATTTCTTCTTGAAGCTTTTGCATGCGATCTTGCATTTGCTGGGCTTGCTTCATTAGGTTGCCCATACCGCCTTTACCAAACATGTTTATCTCTCTGGTTTAATGAGGTGTTGCATCAATTAATGGGGTTATACCTTTGGGTTTTCAACCCCATTCCATTCGATTATTAGATAGGGCGCACACTATCTTTATCAAGCTCTGCAGCAAAACGACGTTCAATAAATTGAACATTTGGATCGTTTTCTAAACTGTTCAGCGCTTGCTGTAATTTCTCTTGGTAGAGCCTATCTCTCAGTTCAAGTGGTGTTTCTCCACTCTCCCCTATTTCGATGCTCATGTGGCACTCTTCACCTAACACGGTATTAAGTGCTTTGAGCAATTCGGCTTGAGCTCTATCAGTATTCAAATGAGCTTGGCTGCTTCTCAATAGTAACGAAACGGTTGCTCCTTCCTTACTATAATGAGAGTTTAGCGCAAGTTGCTCTACCAGCTTAGGGATCTCCATTAAGCTGATGAGCTTCGCCCATTCATTATGTTCTAATGACTCATCGATGAGCTTTTGTGCCATTTCAGGCGTTTTCTCATGCTCAAGTGCCTGCTTGAGCTGCGTAGGTGTCAGTTTTGTATTTACTTTTGTCTCAACAGGCTTGCTTGGACGCCAGCGATACGCTTCCTCAACTTGTGGCTCCGTCGACTTCGGAGCTGAGTTTGGCGACACCTGCGCGGAATTGCCATGCAATTGCGCTACTCGGTCGATAACCGATTCTGGTTGTGCAGATGCCGCTTTAGGCTTTTTTGAGCCACCATTTTGAGGAGTGCTCTGTTGTAGGCCTTGACGCTGAGAACGTAATTGGTGACGCAAACCGCTTAGACCGCCGCGCGCTGATGTTGAAACGCTCTCTTGCACTTGTTGAGGTGGCGTTTCATGTTGCGGCGCTGGGTTTTCGCTCATCGGCGGCGCCATATCATACTGTGGTGGAACCGTCTCATATCCACTCGCTTGATACTCAGGTTGCGAACTGGATGAAGGTTGAGGCGCCGCTTGTGGTGTGCTTTGTGCTGGACTCGGCTGCTGAGCTCGAGGAGCCGCGGCTGTCTGAGCTGGCGCAGCCTTTGGTTGACTGGTACTTTGAGCCGGAGATGACGCTGGCTCGCAGTTACTAGAAACAACATTTGCCCCACTGTTACTTGATGGGCGGAACGCCAACATACGCAGCACAATCATTTCCAAACCGACTCGCCCATTTGGCGAGAGGGTCAAATCTTCACGACCTTTTAATGCAATTTGATAGTAAAGCTGAACGTCTTGCGGACTTAGTGCTTTACTCAACAACTCGATTTTTTCTGCATCTGGCTGCGCTCGGTCTAGCGACGCTGGCAACGCTTGATACATCGCAATTCGGTGTAACTGTGTTGCGACTTGCTGCAACAAACCATCCCACTCAACACCATTTGCTGCTAATTGCTGGATTTTATCCATGGCTTGTTGAGGTTGCTTGCTGCTGATTGACTCTAGTAAGTGAATCGCTTGGTCGGTATCAATCGTCCCCAACATGTGGCTGACAATATCGGTTTGCACCGCACCGTTACCTAAAGCAATTGCTTGATCAGTCAAGCTAAGAGCATCACGCATACTGCCATCTGCAGCATGTGAGATCATACCCAACGCTTTTGGCTCTGCTGAAACTTGCTCTTGACCTAGGATGTAATCAAGTTGCTGGTGAATATCATCAACGCTGATTGGTTTCAGATGAAACTGAAGACAACGCGACAATATAGTGACAGGCAGCTTTTGTGGATCAGTTGTTGCGAGTAAGAACTTCACATACTCTGGCGGCTCTTCCAGGGTTTTCAACAACGCATTGAAAGAGTGACGCGATAGCATGTGCACCTCATCGATGAGGTACACTTTAAAACGTCCACGAGCAGGTTTGTATTGAACGTTGTCTAACAGTTCACGAGTGTCTTCAACTTTAGTACGTGATGCTGCGTCGATTTCAAGAAGATCGACAAAGCGACCTTCATCAATTTCACGACAAGTATCACACTTACCACAAGGTGTCGCGGTAATGCCGGTTTCGCAGTTCAAGCCTTTGGCAAACAGCCTACCGATACTCGTTTTACCCACACCACGAGTGCCGCTGAACAGATAAGCATGGTGTAAACGGTTTTGCGCCAGTGCGTTTTCCAACGCCGTCAGGACATGTTTTTGTCCGACAACTTGGTCAAACTGATTAGGACGCCATTTTCGCGCTAAAGCTAAATAACTCATTGAATGTATTAATGTCCTTCAAAATCGCAGATGCTGTACACGTTTAGACCTAGTGCTTCTAAACGTTTATCGCCACCGATTTCTGGTAGGTTGATAACGAACGCAGCGTGCTCAACTTCACCACCCAATTGGCGAATCAGCTTAGTCGTCGCTTCAATAGTACCGCCCGTTGCCAATAAATCGTCGACAACCAGTACTTTGTCGCCTTCAACGATGGCATCTGTATGGATTTCTAGTGTATCAACGCCGTATTCAAGCTCATAAGATTGAGCAACAGTAGGGCGTGGTAGCTTGCCTGGTTTACGCACTGGTACAAAACCAACACCTAGCTCAAGCGCTAAAGGCGCGCCAAATAGAAAGCCACGAGCTTCCGTACCCACAACCTTGGTAAAGCCCATATCTTTGTAACGTTCAACAAGTAAGTTGATCGTCGCTTGGTATGCTTTCGCGTCTTCAAGAAGGCTCGTCACATCACGAAATAGAATGCCTGGCTTTGGGTAGTCTTGGATGCTTTTGATGCTAGATTTGATCAGTGAAATTGTTTCTGTAGTCATAATACCGATTTACTTAGATTGGCTCATCGCCCTCTCTAATCGCAGTATCACGAGGGCAACGAACAATAGGTTTTCACCACTATGTGCTTATTTTCGTAAAAGTCACAGGCGCTGAAAATACAAACGCCCACTCGAAGAGCGGGCACACTATTCTCTACAATCTTAGTGATTTTCTTCTCGGTCAGCAACCAACTCAATCACAGGCAGACGCATAAACCAGCTGAGTAAAACGATTAGCATCACTAAAAGACCAATTTTTACCCAAACGAGGGGGACAACAACGATTGAAACCATGAAACTAAGCGCAATAAAAATCGCACCACGCTTTTTTACTTTTGAAGTAACAGCCCGATGCTTATGCCAATTGTCGAGAATGGGTCCAAACGTTTTGTGGTTATGTAACCATTGATGAAATGCAGGGCTACCACGCATAAAACATGCGCTAGCAAGCAAAATAAAAGGTGTGGTGGGTAACAGTGGAAGGGCTATGCCGGCTATGCCGAGCACAATACAGAGTCCACCAACAGTATTGAAAAAGTAACGCTTAATACGAATGGTGAACTCCGGTACAAAATAGCTAGATTAAAAGCCTGCGTAACCATTCATTACACGAAGCCAGGTTAGCGTTGCAGGAAGTGTTGGGATCAAAAGAACTGCAATAAAACCTAAAAAGTAAAAAATATTATAAGGCTCTTTAAAATCTTTGTCTGCCATGATGTGTCTTCTCACTAGTTGACTTTGCTTCTCCCAAGGCACAGCGTTAAATTATCGTTGCACAAATGGGTCATTATTGTTTTAAGCGCTGACTATACATTAAACAGCCAAATCTAAACACCAGTAAAAAGTAAGGTTATTGAACTAAACGTATGTTGTTTTGGTGGTTCTAAAAAGATAATAAGCAGCGTCAGGACGCTGCTTATTGGTTTGCAAGTCATAATTATACTAGTCGGGATTTCCGGGTAATACTTAAACTAAAACTTGAAGAACCTAAACACCCGATAGATAACTGTCCTGCAACACTAAGCGGTAAATCGCGGGTGATGAAGTTTTTCATACTTCCTCCCCCTAAACGGTTACCTGCTGCGATGTGTTGATTCGTATTTCCGTCAGACCAATGGCTATCTAAACCCGCAGGCAATATAGAGACCGAGGATGAAGCGAGGTCGGCGACACCAAACACAGCATTGACTGCACCCGCACACTCCGAACACTCAATTCCTTTTTCAATGATCCCTACCATGTCCTTGAGATCAGCACTGAAACTTTTCAAGTTACGGAGATAGTCGTCAAACAATGCCCTAACGAGCAATGTCGTCGCAACTCCATCATTAGCTTGGGAAGCAGAATCAACGAGATAAAACGCAAATTGACCATTCATTAACCAACGATAATCGAAAACCAAGGGCATCACATCCGTCGATTGCAATAAACGGTACGAGCAGCGCCAATCTCCCTGAGCAGCATCCTTCTCTGGCAATAGCGCTTGCAGTAAATCTCTTGCCGCACTCGGATTCTGTTGCAAATACTCCAGATGCCAATACAGCTCTTGTTCATCCGGGATTTCACCACCATCATCAACCCTGAACCACTGACTTGAAAAGTCACGTTGTTCTGAGAAGTGGCTATCGGTATCTTCTAGCGTATTCTCTATCGCCTGAGATAGGTGCTCATAATTACCTATCGGTTTAGGAAGAAAATCTTTAATACCAAATCGCAACGCTTTCGCGACATCGGACATTTCATCCGTGCCTGATACCACGATAAGCGGCATATATGGATATTCGAGACTAACTTCTTCGACGAACTCGATACCATCTAAGACCGGCATCGATAAATCACATAAGATAAGATCGGGTTGGCATTCCCTGAGTTGTTGAAGCGCTTCTAGGCCGTTTTCTGCTTCTACTACTTTAAAACCCTGACTTTCTAAATAGGCATTGGTTACTTTACGAAATATTGGATCATCGTCCACCAACATTATTAGTTTTTGATTAATCACTTCCTGTGCCGAGACCATTGCCGTTTGACTGTGAGTCTTAAACATACCTTTATCCCTCACAAAGCTCAGTCAAAAAAACAGATTTATTATTAAGTCATTATTTTTGTTGTGTTTACTTCCAGCAAAACGTGTCACAGCAAGACTTGAGGCCGCTTTGCCTTGTTATAAAACTTAGCTCGGAAACTGCATTAATACAAATATTACGGCGTATAACAGTATTTACTCAAACAGGGTTGCTGTGTTCAAATGATGCAACATGTTGACTTAAAGCAAGCTTTGACCACAAAGTTAATTATAAATTAACCGTAATCGGTAATTTAATGTGTCTGGAAATATGAAATTAGATGACTTAAACCTGTTTCGACTGGTTGTCGAAAATGGGAGCTACACCGCAACTTCGCGAAAAACCATGATCCCGGTTGCGACCATCACCCGACGCATTCAAGCGCTAGAAGACTCTGTCAATCTTCGACTATTGAACCGTCATGCTCGCAAACTCTCGCTCACTGAAGCAGGGGAACGTTTTTACCATGAGTGCTCTCCTTTACTACAAAGGCTAACAACCGCAGCAGAGGAAATCACTGACGACTGCCGAGGAGCATCCGGCAAGATTAAGATATCCGCGCCTTACAACTTAACTAAACGAATGATGATGCCGATGTTCAACAGCTTTATGAAGCAGTATCCGGACATCAACATTGAGCTAACGACAGAGAATAATGCGGACAAGCTTGACCCTACTGAATGGGATGTAATTTTTAGAGTGGGACCGCAACGCGACTCTAGCCTCATCGCGCGTAAGATTGGCGAGGTGAAGGATATTCTCGTTGCAAGCCCTGACTATCTAACCTCGAATCCTGCGCCACACCATGCAGAAGAGCTCTCTAACCATTCATTGCTAAAAGGGTACCCGCTTATTAAGTGGACCTTAATTAATAGCAAAGGCGAGTCTGTGGTGAATGTTGATCGTGGTCGTTTTCAAGCAAACGCGCTCAATGTGGTGCGCAGTGCTTGTTCCGAAGGTTTAGGCATCACACTAATGCCAGATGTCATGATCAAAGAGTACATCGAGAGCGGCGATTTGGTACGCGTACTGCCAGATTGGAGTGCAAACCCGCGCGACATTTATATGCTTTACAACCACAAAGATCACCTGCCAGAGAAAGTTCGCCTCTTTATTGACTTTGTGATCGCTTATAACATTCACTAATTAGATAGCGAAAACAAAAACCAGAGCCGAAGCTCTGGTTTTTTTACGACTTAAGAAAGCGCATCCTATGCGCCTTCGTTATGAAGCTCTAGGTTTGCTAAATCCTGTTGGATTTCAAGTTGTGTTTTCGCATCATCATTACGAAGACCATCCAAAAAATCTAGGTATTGTTGGTCAATATCACCCGTTACGTATTCGCCGTTAAACACGGATGTATCGAACTGAGTAATATCTTGGTTTCCAAGACCTACCGCCTCTACCAAATCTTCTAGACGTTGATAAATAAGCGCATCGGCACCAATCTGCTTACAAATTGTATCGTTGTCACGGCCATGGGCAATAAGCTCTGTAGCACTTGGCATATCAATGCCGTATACGTTCGGGAAACGAACTTCAGGAGCCGCTGAGACCATGTACACTTTCTTGGCACCAGAATCACGAGCCATCTCAATAATCTGCTCTGACGTTGTACCTCGAACAATAGAGTCATCCACCAGCAACACGTTCTTACCTTTGAATTCCGAACGAATAGCATTCAACTTGCGACGTACTGATTTCTTACGTTGTTGCTGGCCAGGCATGATAAACGTACGTCCAACATAACGGTTTTTCACGAAACCCTGGCGATAAGGGATATCGATCGCTTGTGCGATTTGCAGTGCAATGTCGCAAGACGTTTCAGGGATAGGAATGACAACATCGATATCAAGGTTTGCGTAATCTTCACGAATACGTTCGCCCAGCTTTTTACCCATTTCAACGCGAGCGCTGTATACCGAAATTTTATCGATGAACGAATCTGGACGAGCAAAGTACACGAACTCGAAAATACAAGGGTTCAGCTTAGGATTATCTGCACACTGCTTCGTGTAAAGCTCACCGTCAAACGTTGCGTAAATCGCTTCACCAGGTGCAACATCACGGACGAAATCAAAACCGACCGCATCCAATGCCACCGATTCAGACGCAACCATGTACTCTGCTCTGCCGTTAACTTCACGCTTACCTAAACACAGCGGGCGAATACCGTGTGGGTCACGAAATGCAATCATACCATGACCAATGATCATAGCTGTCACAGCATAAGCACCGCGAATTGTGCGATGAACATTGGTGACTGCGCGGAATACGTCTTCGGTCGTGACATTTCCTTTTACTGAGTCAATTTCGTGCGCCAGTACATTTAGTAATACTTCAGAGTCTGAAGTGGTATTGATATGACGGCGATCTTTTTCAAACAGCTTCTGACGAACTTCGTTGGCGTTAGTCAAGTTACCGTTGTGGGCAAGTGTAATACCGAAAGGAGAGTTTACGTAGAAAGGTTGAGCTTCTGAAGCGCTTGAACTGCCTGCTGTAGGGTAACGAACATGACCAATTCCGACCTCGCCTTGCAGGCGTTGCATGTGTCTTGCTTCAAATACATCCTTGACTAAACCGTTCGCCTTACGCAGACGAAAACGATTGCTTTCTATGGTACAAATACCAGCGGCATCTTGGCCACGATGCTGTAACACCGTTAACGCGTCATAAATAGACTGGTTTACAGGCGTTGTGCCCACGATTCCAACAATACCACACATGTCCTAATCCTCGATTTGCGACAGTAGCTGGCACTACTAGATAGTGCCAGACAGAAAACTTGATGTTGCTTGTAAATGCTCGAAGAATGGGGCGATGATACGGCTGAACTCAGGGATCAACTGTGAATCTTTCCACCAATCCGAGCTTGGGAATGCAGTAAACGCATCCATAAAAAACAGCACCGCAGAAACAATTAAGACTCCGCGTAGACCACCAAATACAATCCCGAGAATTCGGTCCGTACCTGATAGCCCTGTTTTTTGTACCAGTTGACCAATGACGTAATTCACCACTGCACCAACTACCAAGGTTGCGACAAATAACGCCGCGATCGCCGCTCCGTTACGAAACATATCATCTTCGATGTTGGTGAAGTACACCGCCAATTTGGCGTAGTAATTACTGGAGATAAAAAACGCTCCGAACCAAATCACCAAAGACAAAGCTTCTTTAGCAAAACCGCGAACTAAACTGATCAGAGCTGAAAATCCGATCACACCTAAAATGATAAAATCTATCCAATTCATCTTTTCTTCATCTTAAGTTGGCGCGCATTTTAACAGAAAAAATGCTGACGCAAACGTTTTCTTATGGATTTAATGGCTTAAATTTAAGCAATTGACCTTTTGAACCTGTAATTTTTTGTAATTCTTGAACTTGTCGTTCAAGTTTACTTTTTGACACATCAGGGCCAACAATCACTCTCGTAAACTCGTTTTCTTTCTTTGTGTGAGCTTGATAACCACGCTTTTGCAAATCCGCGACAAGCGCGACAGCATTTTCGTGATTCTTAAGTGCCATCAACTGAATGATCCAAGCTGAATCTTCATATTGATTTTTCTCTTGAACAGGACGAGTGACGACCTCAACTTGCTCTGGTTGTTTGATGACCTCAGGTTTAGATGTTGGCACTGGCTCGGGCTCAGAAACGGCTACTTGAGCATCCTCACGTTCTTGCACTACAGCTTCAACCGGAGAATCCGGTAACGTAATGTCGTCTTCCACTGGCTCTAATATTTCGAAGTTTTCCACATCACTATCAAGTTCTGGTTTGATAGGAATACTGGCAAATTCTTCTTTGTAGTGCAGTTTCTTACCATCTAGCACATCGGGAAGAACAATGACTCCGACTGCGACTAGAATGATGGTGCCGACTAAACGACTTTGGAATTTACTTGCCATCAAAATACCTTTACTTATTTATTATTTGATTGCCAATGTTCCAATACCTCTCCGACGGTATGGAATGAGCCAACCACCAGAATAACGTCTCCTGTCTTTGCGTGGCTTCTCGCACTCTCGAAGGCGTCAACAGGGTTTTCAAAATGAACTTGCCCATCAGGTAAGTATTGGCACAATTCATCAGCGGTCGCCGCTCTCGGTCCAGTAAGCGACGCTGGATACCATTGTGTTGCAACTGGAGTTAGAGCTTCAATGGTTGCTTTAATGTCCTTGTCATGCAGCATTGCAACCACAATATGGATATTCTTACCCAGATATTGTTGCTTCACTCTCTCTACCAAATACTCAGCAGAGTGCGGGTTATGAGCGACATCAAGGACTATTTCAGGTTCGTGATGCAGTACTTGCATACGCCCCGCCAAACGCGCATTATTCAAGCCATTGACAATATTTATGTCAGTGATTTGCAATTCCGAAGCCCCTAGTGCCATCAGTGCAGTGGCTGCATTTTGTAATGGTAGCGATGGGATTGGTAAATCCTCTAACTCAAATGCCCCACTGCTCCACTTCCAACCATTATCAGTTAGTTGGTAATCGTACTGAATACCTACCTGGAAGAACTCAGAACCAATATCGTCAGCATGAGCCGCCACGGTCGCTGGTGGCGTTGGTTGACCACAAATTGCAGGCTTCCCTGAACGGTAAATGCCCGCTTTTTCAAAGCCAATAACATTGATGTCATCACCAAGCCAATCCACATGATCGATCGCTAAGCTCGTAATAACAGAAACATCATGGTCAACAACGTTAGTGGCGTCTAGACGGCCGCCAAGTCCTACTTCAAGCAAGACAACGTCAACTTCCTCTACTTGGAAAATACGTAGCGCAGCAAGCGTACCGAATTCAAAGAGGCTAAGGCTAACATCACCACGCTGCTTTTCTACATAATCGAATGCTTCACAGTGCTTTGCATCTACAACGTCAACGCCATTAATGCGTACACGCTCGTTGTAACGAATCAGGTGCGGAGAACTGTAAACACCGACTGAATAGCCAGCATCAAGTAAAATGGCTTCCATTAACGCACACGTTGAGCCTTTGCCATTGGTTCCGGCAACGGTGATTACGGTTGGAGCTGGTTTGGTAAGATTGGCTTTGTTTGCCACCGCTTGGACACGGTCTAAGCCTAGATCAATTGCTGAGGAATGAATATTTGCTAAATAATCAAGCCACATCTTTAATGAAGATGTGGCTTGAGGAGTTGGGTTTTGGGTCATCTAACTTTAACCATTAAATTCTTTGGTTTTTATGTTAGTTGATACTTTACCCTTTTTCGTCCGCTTCTGGTACAGAATATGGCTCTTCATTTGGAGATTCGTTAACCGAAACCACCAAAGGAGACTTGTGGTTAGTCATCTTAGCGATAAGACCACCCACACGCTGACGCATTTCACGACGGTCAACGATCATATCAATAGCACCGTGATCAAGTAGGAACTCACTACGCTGGAAACCTTCAGGAAGATCTTCACGTACAGTTTGCTCGATTACACGACGACCAGCAAAGCCAATGAGGGCCTTAGGTTCACCGATGTTGATATCACCCAACATAGCCAAACTTGCTGAAACACCACCCATTGTAGGGTCAGTTAGAACCGAAATAAACGGCAGACCCTTTTCTGATAAACGCTCAAGCGCAGCACTGGTTTTTGCCATTTGCATAAGAGACATTAATGCTTCTTGCATACGAGCACCACCACTTGCTGAGAAACAAACAAGCGCACAGTTATTTTCAATGGCTGCATCCACGGCTTTCACAAAGCGAGCACCAACGACTGAACCCATTGAACCACCCATAAAGGAGAATTCAAACGCACACGCCACAAGCGGCAGACCAAGCAATTCACCCTGCATCACAACTAGCGCATCTTTCTCACCGCTGTTTTTTTGTGCAGCAGAGATACGCTCTTTGTATCGCTTAGAATCTTTAAATTTCAGTTTATCCTGTGGCTCAAGTTCAGAACCTAATTCAACTCGATTACCTTCATCTAAAAATGTTTCCAAACGACGACGCGCTTTCATACGCATGTGATGGTTACACTTTGGACAAACTTCTAAGTTACGCTCTAGCTCTGCATGGTATAAAACCTGTTCACAAGAGGTACATTTAGTCCACACACCTTCTGGGATAGAAGCTTTGCGTGAACTTACTAGATTGCTTTTCTCTAAAATCTTTTCAAGCCAACTCATGGAAGACCTTTTCTCTCAACTCTTCCGCTTCATTGCGAAAGATATAAATTCGACATAATACCGACGGATTAAACCATATCTTGCAGCTACTGTAGATAAAAAACTGGTTGTACCTATTTTTGATATCGTAAATAGCGTATGTTTTCCGTTCACATTCAATGTAAACACTACCGATATTTTGAGATAAGTTTGTAAAATTAGTTCAAATTATCTGGTAAAAACAGTGGACCGATCGGCACTTCAGGTAACCCAAACTCTTCTGGGTAGTCTACATCTACCAGGTACAGACCTTCCGCTTTCGCTGTCGCACCCGCTAGTTTGCGATCTTTGGCGTCTAATAACCACTTGATCCATTCAGGACTCTCTTCGCCACGTCCAACTTTTATCAAGCTACCCGTGATATTACGAACCATATGATGCACGAACGCATTGGCTTTAATATCAATAACCACATAGTTTCCATGGCGCGTAACGTTCAGATGCATCAAGTTTCGAAATGGACTGCGAGACTGACAATGCGCCGCGCGAAACGACGTAAAATCATTTTCGCCAAGTAGGAACTGCCCTGCTTCATGCATTTTTTTCTCGTCGAGCTCACCATGATAGTGACTAACCCCCGAGTTTAGGATGCCTGGACGTAAAGCATGATTGAAAATAATGTAACGATAACGGCGAGCTGTCGCTGAGAATCTTGCATGGAAATCATCTGAAACTTCCTTAGCCCAACGAACCGCTATATCGCTTGGCATGTTCGCGTTTGCGCCCATGGTCCAAGCTACCATTTTTCGAGTAACGTTGGTATCAAAGTGCACAACTTGTCCCGTGCCATGCACGCCTGCGTCTGTCCGACCAGCACACTGAACTTCAACTGGATGATTAGCGACGACGGACAATGCTTTCTCTAGCTCTTCTTGGACACTTTTCACTTCTCTTTGGCGCTGCCAACCAAAGTAGTTTGTACCGTTGTACTCGATACCTAATGCGATTCTCATCTTAACCTTCGAACTCTAAAATGGGGCGGGAAGTATATACTCAAGTCACCTCAAGTTGCCAGTTTCACCAAGGGTGACATAAAGGTAGCATCCTACTAACGGGACACAAAAAGGGTAGCAAACGCTACCCTTTTGTTTCGGTTTATCGGCCATTAATGGCGTCAATCAGGCTTTTTGCTTCGCGGCGAATATCATCCTCACCGTAAACAATCGCCTCTTCTAGTAGTTTAATCGCCCCTTGAGAATCGTTCATCTCGAGATAGATTTTAGCCAAATCCAGTTTCCCAGCCGCTTCAGCATTGTTATCTACGTCAATATCGCCGATCTCGCCGATAACATCTGGAAACTCGTTCAATCCGACATCGAGCTTAAGGTCTTCTTCTTCGAACTCACCACCTTCTCTGTCGACCTGAGCCATCAATTCATCAATCGTCATAAATTGATTTTTCTTCGGGTCGAAGTCATCCAAGTCGCTTTGCTCTGCCCAGTTTTCTTGCGCGATCTCTGGCTGACTTAGTGCATCACTCGAATTCCAAACATCACGCTGGTCCTCAGGCACTTCTTCAGTAGAACTTACGTTATCAGCAGCGGGTTTAAAGCCATCCCAATCATCTCCAACATCAAGCATGGTTTCAAAATCCATACCTGCACTTGCGATGGTGTCACTGTCTAGTTTACCTTCAAATACTTCTGAGTTTGCGTCTTCCGCAAGAAGGTTAGCCATTGATGATTCATCATCCAAATTACTGAGCGGCTCACCCTCTGTCGCTGTTGGCTGCACTTCTGGGTCAGTATCAAAGCCGTTTTGCTGCGCAAATACTTCAAACAAAGCATCATGATCGTTATCGGCTTGAATAGCTGGTCTCGATGTCTCTGCTTCAACCTTAGGGCTCTCTGGCGCACCCTCGTTCATTGACGCGAGAACATCTTCCTCATTGAACTCTGGAAGATCTTGGTCGTCAAAACTTAACTCTTCATCCTCACCGGAGATTGGTTCTATATCTGCAGTCTCAGAGCTCGGTAATTCTGGCTCTTCTTCCATCGACGCCAAGGCATCTTCTTCGCTGAACTCTGGCAAATCGAGCTCATCAAAATTGAACTCTTCTTCGGACTCAGCTGGCAAGTCGGCTTCAACCTGTTCTGGCTCAACGGACTCGGACGTTTCTAACGCAGGTTCGCCAGCCATAGACGCCAATGCGTCGTCTTCACTAAACTCAGGAAGATCCAGCTCGTCAAAATTGAACTCTTCTTCGGACTCAGCTGACAAGTCGGCTTCAACTTGTTCTGGCTTAACGGACTCGGACGTTTCTAACGCAGGTTCGCCAGCCATAGACGCCAGTGCATCTTCTTCACTGAACTCTGGCAAATCGAGCTCATCAAAATTGAACTCTTCTTCGGACTCAGTTGGCAAGTCGGCTTCAACTTGTTCTGGCTTAACGGACTCGGACGTTTCTAACGTAGGTTCGCCAGCCATAGACGCCAGTGCATCTTCTTCACTGAACTCTGGCAAATCGAGCTCATCAAAATTGAATTCATCTTCTGATTCAGCTGGCAAGTCTGCTTCAACCTGTTCTGGCTCAACGGACTCGGACGTTTCTAACGCAGGTTCGCCAGCCATGGACGCCAATGCGTCTTCTTCACTAAACTCAGGAAGATCCAGCTCGTCAAAATTGAACTCTTCTTCGGACTCAGCTGGCAAGTCGGCTTCAATTTGTTCTGGTTCAACGGACTCGGACGTTTCTAACGCAGGTTCGCCAGCCATAGATGCTAGAGCATCTTCTTCGCTGAATTCTGGAAGATCTAGCTCATCAAAATTGAATTCTTCTTCTGAATCGTTGGTCGACTCAGTTTCCGGCTCCAATTCAGGCTCATCCAGTAGCCAATCTTCTTCTTGTGGAACACCGAATTCATTCTCTATTGTATTTGGTGTCGGCGTGAAGGCTGGAATGTCTTCCTCTTGCTCAACGTGAGGCTGTACCTCAGCACCGGACTCCACGGATGGTTCTTGTGTTGAATCAGTATCGGTAGCCTCTTGTTGTAGTGATGAAGCTTCCTCTATCTCCGTTTGTGTTTTTTCAACTTGCTGCGGTAAATCGTCTTCACTATCAAATAGAGCGTCAAGTTCAGCAGAAAAATCCGCTTTTTCTTGTTCTGTTGGCAGAAGTTCTTCACTGTCTGACTCAAATAGGTCGTCTAGCTCGCTCATTAAAGGATCATTCTCTGGTGTGAGGTCCTCTAAATCACCAAGAAATTCATCGCTGCTAAATGGCTCTGAAGCAGCCTCTGGCTCGGTTAATGGTTGCTCTTTTGCAGCTTGTTGCGTGTCTGGTTGGCTTTCACTTAATAAAGCGTCGATGTCCAACCCAGACTCAATGTCCTGATCTTCATGAGTTTGTTCTGACTCAACTACGGAAGATGGCTTTTCGTCGGCGTCTGGCTCACCAAAACCAAGTGATTTCAGTAACTCTTCCTCTTCCGATTTATTCAGCTCTGGGCTCTCGTCCTCTCGAATCAGATCATCAAACGGATCTAAATCAGCTTCAGTCTCTTCATCAAGTTCAGAGGTAACATCATCAATGAGTTCATCCAGTAAGTCTGTGCTATCTGCGTCTAACTCTTCGATCGAGTCATCACCTTCAAAACCAGAGATTGCTTCTAGCTCGTTTAGTGGATCAAACTCGTCTGTGTCATCTTCATCAAAATCAATGAGTTCATCGAGTAGCTCTGTACTGTTTTCATCTAGAACAGGACCTTCATTGGCGTCAGCTTCTCGAACTTCCGATTCACTAGCCGGTTGTTCATACTGGGCCAATAGCTTATCGATATCGTCGTCAGATGCCTCTCCTACACTAAAGTCATCATCCGAAACGGGCTGTTTTAACTCAGGCTCATCAGTATCTAAATCGAAGTCATCGTTGCCAAGTTCAGCAAACAAGTCATCAAGCATATCCTGGTCGACAGTGTCACTTGGTAACTCTTCTGACGGCTCATCGGCTGCAAGTAACTCGGCAAATGCGTCGTCTGAAAGCGAGTCTGATTTCTCATTCACATCATCCGAAAGATCGAAGCCAGACTCATCGTCATCGAGCACTTCTAGTTCTGGAGCAACCTCATCTAAGGCTCGCTCCATTTCTTCTAAACCAAGCGCTTTTTCTTCGCCGTTGACTTGGATACCATTGTTCGATGACTCAAACTCATCCAGACCAACATCTAGGTCACCGTCATCGCCAATATCTGCAAATGGGTCATCGTCCCCTTCCAGATTGAAATCAAGTTCTTCATCGTCGAGGTTAGCAAAGACGTCTTCTTCTAAATCTGACTTCTCTTCTTGTAAAGACTGTGTGTTGATATCTTCATCTGCAAACAATTCATCATCAAGCGTGAGCTCTTCATCAAGCTCATCCGCCGCCGCTAAACCGATTGGCGCCGCTAGAGGATCAACGTTTTGCTGTTCCTGTGCAGCCGCTTCTTCCCCTTTCGCTTTAGAGCGTCGACCAAGAAGCATAACAACTAGCAACGCAATCAAAGCACCAGGAATTAATGCCGCAAGACCAACAAGCCAACCATTAGACAAAATTTTGTCCATGGTGCTTGGTTGCATGCGCTGTTGTTCAGCAAGGCGCTGGCGCTCTTCTGCAAGCAGTTTCTCGACTTCTGAGCGAATGCGTTCTTCGTCATTCAGCTCGCTTTTCAAAGTTTCGACTTCGCTTTGCACTTCTGACAGCATCAATCGAAGACGATGGTTCTTCTCTTCTAATGACTCTAATTCACTTTGTGAGCCTTGAAGTTTGTCCTTTAGCGCACTGACCTGCTTTTCTCCCTGCGGAGAGGTGGTTACTGGTGGCGCAGGGATGACTGGTATTGTTTTCGGAGTTGGTTTTGGCTCCGTTGCTGCCACTGTCTCTGGCTTAGCCGCAGGTTTGGGTTCTACTTTAATTTGTGGCTTTGGTTGCTCGGTGACTCGTTGTGCTGGCGTCGCTCTATTTGTCGGCTTCGGCTGTTTTAACTTAGCTTCATGCGCCTTCATAATCGCAACAGCTTGCGCTGTGGTCGCGCTTTGCACTTGCTCTAGAGAAGGTACTCGTAGCCGACTCCCTGGGATCAATTCATGAATGTTTTGGTTCTCAAACGCTTGAGGGTTAATTCGGTAAATGGCAAGAAGCGTTTGTTGAACGGTAACACCGCGTGAAGGTCGTAATTCTGAAGCGATCGACCATAGTGTTTGATTTTCACCAGTCGGACCAAAGAAACGTGACGGTTGAGTATTCGCAGGAGGAGCAGGTAATGCTCGCTCAATATCTTCAGCATAGCTCGGAGATGATTGCACTTCACCAGACGGTCCAACAAGACGAATTCCTTCGGCTTGAACCACTGATGATGTCTGAGTCGCGCTCATCAACACAAGGGCTGCTAACAAACGCTTATAATTTTGACGCATAGAAGGCTCAGTTTTGTGCTAGATACAATTTGAAATGGTGATCGGTTAAATATATCGGATATCGCATGCAAAACTATAGCGTTGAGAATAAAAAATGTGTGGCTCTCGCCATATTCGTACTAATCTCACACTATTTTGTTTCGTTCGTACAAAAAAGCCTCGCACTGTGCGAGGCTTTGAAATGAACTGTAAGCGACTTAGTAGTAATCGCGGATCAGAACTTCTGCGATTTGCACCGCGTTAGTTGCCGCGCCTTTACGCACGTTATCAGCAACAACCCACAGGTTTACGCCGCTATGATGGCTGATATCGTTACGGATACGACCAACCATTACATGGTCCTTACCGCCCGCATCGCGAACTTGTGTAGGGAAGTCTTCACCGTGGAACACTTCGATACCATCAGTTTGTTCAAGCAAGTTAACGACTTCTTGTGCATCGATAGGTGAACGAGTCTCAATGTGAAGTGCTTCTGCGTGACCGTAGAATACAGGAACACGTACACACGTTGGATTGACTGCGATTGATGGATCGTTAAAGATCTTCTGTGTTTCCCACACCATTTTCATTTCTTCTTTGGTGTAGCCGTTTTCCATCATCTGATCGATTTGTGGAATACAGTTAAACGCGATCTGTTGAGAGAATTGCTTCTTGTCTGCGGGCAGACCGTTTAGCAGCTTCGCCGTTTGACCTGCTAGCTCATCGATACCCGCTTTGCCTGCACCAGACACCGATTGGTAAGTTGATACGTTAATACGCTCAATGCCCACCGCATCGTGAATTGGTTTTAGTGCCACCAGCATTTGGATGGTTGAACAGTTCGGGTTCGCGATGATGTTACGGTTACGAAACTCTGCAATCGCTTCTGGGTTTACTTCTGGCACAACAAGAGGAATGTCGTACTCGTAACGGAAGTGTGATGTATTGTCGATAACAATCACGCCCTCATCAGCGGCAATTGGAGCCCACTTGGCTGATAGCTCACCACCAGCAGAAAACAGTGCGATATGCGCTTGAGACCAATCGAACTCTTCTACGTTTTGAACGCGTACCGTTTTACCATTGAAGCGGTAAGTCTTGCCTTCGCTGCGCTCACTCGCGAGTAGGAAGATTTCGCCTACTGGGAATTTGCGCTCTTGAAGCACATCCAAAATTGTTTCACCGACCGCACCGGTCGCACCTAAAATGGCAACATTATATTGCTGGCTCATTGACTTACCTCAATCTGAAAACCTAGTTCTGCTAATGGAGCAAGGTTACATGTTTTGTTACCCACTAGCGTGACAGCGCTGTATTCACGGCGATCCCAGTAGTTTTTACGCATCAGGTCAAAAGCACCTGGCTTACTGATTTCACGGCGGAAAAGGGCGTCATCTCTACGCACATCATAGATTAACTGCGTGATGTTATGCAGTGTTGCTTCGTCCCAAGCTCTGTCCAATACCATAGTAGGAACAGGCGCGGTTGGCAGTAAATCGCTGGCATGCGCACGTAATTCGTTATTTAAGAACTCACAATAGCTGTTGAAAATCATCGTCGTACCGCGAGCTTTCCCTTCCAGACCATAGCCTGCAACGTGAGGGGTTGCGAATGCTAGCAGAGGCAGAAGCCCCATATCAACCTCTGGTTCAAATTCAAATACGTCAAGTGCCGCTGTAAAGCCATCGTTTTTCAAAAGACGTTGCTTCAAAGCAGCGTTGTCAACGATGGGACCTCGAGCCGCGTTAATCAAAATTTGATCGCTGCGGAGACCATTTAATACATTCTCATCAATCAAATGATGCGTTGGGTATGGGCCATCTTTGGTGATTGGCGTATGTAGTGTAATGATGTCTGAGCTTTCAATCAGTTCTGTCAACGGAGTAAAGCTACGAGGATCACCAGCCTCTTGTTTGAATGGGTCATTGATGAGAACTTTCATACCCATGCCTTTCAAACATTTCTCTAGGTAGCTACCTACTTGGCCTGCACCAATAATACCTACTGTCTTGTCAAATACCGAGAAACCTTGTTGCTGAGCGAGCACCATCATCACGCTGAACGCGTATTCCGCCACACCCACTTTGTTACACCCTGGCGCCGCAGTGAAGAAAATACCTTTCTCTTTTAAAAGTGCTTGGTCAACATGATCCATGCCTGCCGTGGCCGTACCAACAAACTTCAGCTTGTTTGCTTTGCTGATCAGGTCAGCATTCACTTTGGTGACTGAGCGAATCATTAGGGCATCAACATCCACTAAATCATCGGCGGTCAGTGTACGACCTGGTTTTAGAATTACGTTACCGAGTTGGCTGAATAGCTCTTCAGCATACGGCATATTTTCATCAACAATAATTTTCATAACGCCAGCGTTCTAACATCCATTTGTAAGAGTTCGTTTATTCGCAAGATGCGAAACTAAAGCGATTGTGCCCTTTTCCCGAAAAATCTCAAGATATAACACCAATAAACCTCAAGGAGGTAACTCCTATAGAATCGATTGACGGGAAGCCTAGAGAAAAGCAGAAACAGAGAAAAGAAAAAGCCCGGCTAAATAGCCGGGCAAAGTTCCAGAACAAAAGGATCCTATCCCGCTCTCCATGGGATAGAGTCTGCGTCTGTTCGATCAGTGTGACTGATCAAGCTCTGGAAACTGGATTGTTGGCGTTTACAGTACTCTCGCAAGGCGCCAACAAATTCAGTTAACCTTGGTACTTTTTAATAACCAAAGTTGCGTTTGTGCCGCCAAAGCCAAAGCTGTTTGACATTACGGTCGTTAGCTCTGCATCACGTGCTTCTGTCACGATGTCCAGACCTTGTGCTGCTTCGTCCAAGTTTGAAATATTGATGCTTGGAGCAATGAAGTTTTTGTCTAGCATAAGTGTTGAGTAAATTGCTTCGTGCACGCCCGCTGCGCCGAGTGCGTGGCCAGTCATTGCTTTTGTTGCAGAGATTGCAGGGCTGTTCTCACCAAACAATTGTTGGATAGCACCAAGCTCTTTCACGTCACCAACTGGTGTCGATGTGCCGTGCGTGTTGATGTAATCCACACCATCAACGTCTTGCATCGCCATCTTCATACAACGAATTGCGCCTTCACCTGATGGCGCTACCATGTCGTAGCCATCTGATGTCGCACCGTAACCTACGATTTCACCGTAGATTTTCGCACCACGTGCCAGTGCGTGCTCTAGTTCTTCAATAACCAGCATGCCGCCGCCGCCCGAGATAACAAAACCGTCACGGTCTGCATCGTATGTACGAGATGCTTTGTCTGGCGTGTCATTGTATTTGGTTGACAGTGCGCCCATCGCATCAAACATCATAGTTTGAGACCAATCTAGCTCTTCGCCGCCACCAGCAAAAACAATATCTTGTTTGCCTAGTTGAATAAGCTCCATAGCATGGCCGATACAGTGTGCAGATGTTGCACATGCAGAGCTCATTGAGTAGTTCACGCCACGAATCTTAAATGGCGTAGCAAGACAGGCAGAAACAGTAGAAGACATAGTACGAGGAACCATGTAAGGACCAACTCGCTTTACGCCTTTGGCGCGCATCGTGTCTGTCGCTACCGTTTGATTGTATGCAGAAGCACCGCCAGAACCTGCAACGATACCGGTACGATCGTTTGAAACCTGTTCTTCTGTAAGACCAGCGTCTGCGATTGCCTGCTCCATTGATAGGTATGCATAAGCAGCCGCATCACCCATAAAGCGCATCTGCTTACGGTCGATGTGTTCCGCCGGGTTGATTTTTAGGTCACCCCATACTTGCGAACGAAGACCGTGTTCTTTGAACTGCTCAGATGCAGTGATGCCAGATTTGCCCGCTTTAAGAGACGCTAGAACTTCTTCGACGTTGTTACCGATACTTGAAACAATACCCATACCGGTGATTACGACTCGTTTCATTATGACATTCCTATAATTCAAAAATCCGCTAGATGATAACTAAGATAGTCAACAAAAGTGGTCAGCTTTCCCATAAATTCGTACAATCGCCCCATTCTTACCGCGCCAAATCACAAATTTGCACCATTATGACTTCAATAAAAAACGCAGAACTTGGTTGGAACGAAGCTGGTACTCCGGTTTCAGACCAATTTGATGATGTTTACTTCTCTAACGTAAACGGTCTTGAAGAGACACGCTACGTTTTCTTAAAACAAAATCATCTCCCAGAAAGATGGCAGGAATTTGACCAAAGACGTTTTGTCATTGGTGAAACAGGATTTGGCACGGGATTAAACTTCTTAGCAGTATGCCAGTGGTTTAGTGAGTTTCGTCGTCAGCATCCGGACGCAACATTGAAAGAGCTGCATTTTATTAGCTTTGAAAAATACCCATTAAGCAAAGCCGATTTAAAGAAGGCGCATGAAGCTTGGCCTGAGCTAGCTGAGTACGCGGAAAAGTTACAAAAGCACTACCCTGCCGCTGTGCCGGAGTGTCATCGCATTGTTTTAGAAGACGGCGCAATCACACTCGACCTTTGGTTTGGTGACATTAAAGACTGCATGCCGCAAGTTCCATACAACGAACAAGGTTTGATTGATGCTTGGTTCTTAGATGGATTCGCGCCAAGCAAAAACCCAGAAATGTGGAACCAAGGCCTGTTCAACAACATGGCAAAGCTAGCCAAGCAAGATTGTACAGTTGCCACGTTTACCGCAGCAGGCTTTGTACGTCGTGGTTTGAACGAAGCTGGCTTTACAATGAAAAAGGTGAAAGGTTTCGGCACTAAGCGAGAAATGATCGCCGGCTCTATGGAGCAACGTGAAAAGCAGTCGAACCATCTCCCTTGGTTCAATCGCTCAGCATCTAGCAATCTTGATTCGATTGCCATCATTGGTGGTGGTATAGCTAGCGCGGCGTTAGCGAAAACGTTAGTTCGTCGTGGCCAAAACGTCACCCTTTACTGTAAAGACAAACAACCAGCCAAAGGAGCTTCAGGCAATCGACAAGGAGCCGTTTATCCACTGCTTAATGGCCCGCACACGGGTGTTTCACGAGTGTTTGCTCCTGCATTTTTGTTCGCACGTCAGTTTGTTGAACAAGCAGCACAAGAGATCGATTTTGATCATGACTGGTGTGGCGTAACTCAGTTGATGTGGGATGACAAATCCACAGACAAACTGGAGAAAATGCTTGCGGGTAACTTCACTCCAGAGCTCATTCACAAGCTGTCCGCCGAGGAGACTGCGAACACTATCGGGTTACCTATTGATATGGCGTCTGTGCACTACCCAATGGGAGGGTGGCTGTGCCCTGCCGAGTTAACTCGCGGGTTAATTAAACAATTGGAGAAGACGTCGTTACTCTCAACGAAGTTTGAACACCATGTTGAGGCATTAGATTGGGATGAAAAGCGTCAGTTCTGGCTACTAACGGCGAGTGGTCAAACATTTGAGCACTCAACGGTTGTAATTGCGAACGGCCATGAGTTCCAGACATTGAGTCAAACCGCTTCCCTACCAATGGGACAAGTGAAAGGACAAGTCAGTCATGCGCCAGCAACAGAAACGCTGAGTCAGCTGAAAACGGTGTTGTGTTACGACGGTTACATGACACCTGTTAACCCAAGTAATCAACACTTGTGTATCGGTGCAAGCTACGACCGCAGTCACCTTGACTACGAATTTGATGAAAACGCCCAAAAAGATAATGCGGAAAAGCTAGTGAAATGTGTACCGAATCAAACATGGGCAAAAGAGGTAGATATCACTGATAATCAATCTCGCCAAGGTATTCGTTGTGTTAGCCGAGATCACTTACCATTTGTCGGGAATGTGGGTGACTTTGAGACGATCAAAACGCAATACGCCAACTTACAAAATCAAAAAGCAGAAGAGGTAGAAACCATTCATCAGTACCCTAACCTATTCTGCTTCTTAGGTTTAGGATCTCGTGGACTGAGCTCTGCACCATTATTAGCTGAAGTGTTGGCCTCCCAGATCTGTGGGGACCCGCTGCCATTACCGGTTGATGTATTGACCGAACTTCACCCAAGTCGAATGTGGGTTCGTAAACTAAGAAAAGGCAAAGCCATTACCGAGCTGTAAGAGTATTCTCTCGTTTTAATTCCCGACACAGATACGTGTCGGGAATCGCTAACTCACTAAGTTGCTCGTACTGAGATTACTTCAGCAGTGCAACTGCCTGTTTCACTTGCTCTGCCACTTCTGGGTTTACAACCTTACCCGATTCCACGTCAAAATTTTCGTAGAAGCTCGGCACAGATAACGATGCCTTTACATCCGCGCCAAAAAATTGAGCAGAACCTGTCGCCGCCGCAAGAACACTTTGTGCACCACCGGGACCTGGGGAAGTTGCTAAATAAACGACAGGTTTGTTTTGAAATACATTACGCTCAATGCGCGTCGCCCAATCGAACAAGTTTTTATAGGCCGCTGGGTACGAACCGTTGTGCTCTGCGAAGGAAACAACGAGAGCGTCAGCCTCCGCCAAGTCACGTAAAAACGCGACAGCCCCTTCAGCTTGACCTATTTCTTTCTCTTTGTCCTCGCTAAACATTGGCGCTTGATAATCGTTTAAGTCTAGAACATTCACTTGAGCGCCTTCGACTTGATTTGCTGCGTATGTAGCAAGTAGTTTGTTGATTGAGGTAGAGCTGGTAGATGCACCAAATGCGACAATTTTCATGGTTGTAATCCTTTGTTCACGTTTTATGCTGATCAGAATAAAAGTTGAACAGTTTCGCTACAACCACAAAAATTTTATTGAGAGGTTCGAATTTTTCGAAGTAGTAAATGACTAGGATTAAATAAAGGGAGAACGCTGCTTAGGGATTAAGCCTGAGCCTGGAGCTCTTGCCACAAATCACTGACAATCACGCGATCGGCCGGGCTTAACTCGGTACGCGAATCTTCTAAGCTGCTCTCAATGCGTGACTTCAGCTCAGCAATATCGCTAATCCCTTCTTCTTCACAAGACGCCGCGGATAAAGAGATGTGACCACGTAAATAACCACCAGCAAACAATTCATCGTCAGATGCTGTTTCAATTCGAGCATCAATCAGTTCCAGTAGTTTTTCTTCAAATTCAATAATCATGGTGTATCTCTGAGGTTATTAGTGGTTATTTAACGCAAAAGTCCGACGCTTCCAGTGGCTTAGTTTGATAAAATGCGCGCAGGGCATCAGAAAGCATTTTCACTCGCAAAGGCAAGCCAACGTCCAAAATACCTAGCACTTCTTTATGCACTTTTTTCATAAAGCCGAGCCTATCTGGTTCAAAATCGCCGTGTAGATTGTCACAACTCACCGTAAAAGGGAAGCCAGCGCTTTGTGCCAGAATCCATTCATAAGCTTGAGGTCGCACTTCAACTTTCTCAAACTCCGCTTGAACTTCTGCTGTTCGCCCATCAGGTTCATACCAATAACCAAAATCTTCCAGCAAACGACGCTCTGGACCAGCCACACACCAATGCGAGATCTCGTGTAAAGCAGAGGCGTAAAAACCCCGAGCAAAAATAATCCGATGATGAGGGTGTTCATCATCAGCAGGAAGATAAATAGGCTCATCACCACCTAACTCTAATTTCGTATTAAATTGTTCTAAAAAGGTGTCATTAAAAATGGTGATTAAGTCTTGGTATTCGTGGGTCATCGTCGAGTTTGTACTTCAGTTTGACATGCGCTGCATATTGTCGCTGTTTTTAGCTATGAGGTAAAGGCAACCCCACATTTTTGGTTATTAGTTGAATTTATCTGAACATCGCTTTCTCCATACAATTTCTCATTCGTCAGCGTACTTATTTACCACTACACTCTCGCCTTATTTTGATGCCGTTCAAACCGCTATTTTTAAGCCGTTTGATTACAAGCATGTTGCTGGTTTTAATCACTTTTTAAGAGAGATAGAACCGTTTGTAAGTGTTGTTACTTCGCCTACGCTGATTCTCGTAGAACGTAGTGACTTTTTACGTTGAGTGTTTCCCTATGTTGCTAAGTGTGTTGTATATCATTGGTATCACGGCTGAAGCCATGACAGGTGCGTTAAGTGCTGGTAGAAGAAAGATGGACTGGTTTGGTGTTATGTTGGTGGCCAGCGCAACGGCCATTGGTGGTGGCACCGTACGTGACATTCTATTAGGCCACTACCCTCTTGGTTGGGTAAAAAACCCAGAGTTCCTTGCAATTACGTGTGTTGCAGGTGTGCTAACAACAGGTTTAGCGAAATGGGTGATTAAGCTGAAAGGTCTGTTCATTCGCCTCGATGCATTAGGTTTAATCGTGTTTAGTATCATCGGAACAAAAATTGCGATGGGCATGGGCTTGCACCCTGGTATTTGTATGGTTTCAGCGTTAGTAACTGGTGTATTCGGTGGGCTACTTCGCGACTTAATCTGTCGCCAAACACCATTGGTACTGCATGAAGAGCTTTACGCTTCTGTCGCGCTTATCGCATCAGGAATGTACTTAGCGCTATTAGAATTCAATGTTCCCGATGTCACTGCCACTATTATTACACTGGTTACTGGTTACATGTTGCGTATGGCTGCGGTACGCTTTAAGTGGCGTCTGCCTTCTTTCCATTTGGAAACCGAAGGCTCGATTCATTAAGCAAAAACTACTTAAACAAAAAAGGTTGCCTGATAAAATTGTGCCACCCGCGATTCAGTGAGTGGCATAATTTTATATTCAGTCATCCTGAACAGCGACGAAGGAGCATGATTCAGGATCTATTATCCGAGCACTCTGTTGTCAGAGATGTTTCTTTCTCTTTTCATCGTGCTGAAATTAGATTCCTAGTCTCGCTATAGCTCGCTGGAATGACACAAAGCTCTTAAATCTTCGGTGTTTCAGTTGTTACGCCATGGTTTTGACCACGGTGGCGTAGTAAATGATCCATCACCACAATAGCCAGCATCGCTTCTGCGATAGGCACAGCACGAATACCCACACATGGGTCATGACGACCTTTGGTGATCAACTGAGTTGGTTCACCTTCTTTTGTGATGGTCTCACCCGGCACAGTGATACTTGATGTTGGCTTAAGCGCAATGTTTGCGACAATGTCTTGACCAGTCGAGATACCACCAAGAATGCCACCCGCATGATTACTACCAAAACCTTCAGGAGCAAGCGTATCACGGTGCTGACTGCCTTTTTGGTTTACCACCTCGAAACCGTCTCCGATTTCTACGCCTTTCACCGCGTTGATGCTCATTAGTGCGTGCGCGATGTCTGCATCCAGACGGTCAAATACGGGTTCCCCGAGACCAACAGGCACGTTAGTTGCCACAACCTGGATTTTTGCGCCAATAGAGTCGCCTTCTTTTTTCAGGTCACGGATAAGTTGGTCAAATGCTTCTACTTTGTCAGCATCAGGGCAGAAGAATGCATTGTTCTCGATTTCGCTCCAATCTACCTTGTCGATAGATACATCACCCATTTGTGACAAGTAAGCACGAATCTCAACACCAAACTCATCTTTTAAGTATTTCTTCGCGATTGCACCAGCCGCCACACGCATTGCGGTTTCACGAGCTGAAGAACGGCCGCCACCGCGATAGTCGCGGATGCCGTATTTTTGGTGGTAAGTGTAATCAGCATGACCCGGTCTGAACTTATCTTTGATGTCAGAGTAGTCTTTTGAGCGCTGATCGGTGTTTTCAATTAGCAAACCGATCGATGTGCCCGTGGTTTTGCCTTCAAAAACGCCAGAAAGAATTTTAACTTCATCCGGTTCACGACGTTGTGTGGTGTAACGTGATGTGCCTGGACGACGGCGGTCGAGATCGATTTGTAGATCTGCTTCTGTAATTTCCAACCCCGGAGGACATCCGTCTACGATACATCCCAGTGCGATACCGTGACTTTCCCCGAATGTCGTCACTCGGAAATGTTGTCCGATACTGTTTCCTGCCATTACTTCCTCAAGTTTTTATCGCCACGCTCTCTCAAAACAGAGCATAGCTGCTTTCCAATTCTTCGTGGATTCATAGTGGCTTTATTACGTTTTGATGTAAAGAGTTAATATCGGCGAGGTATGCATAAAAAAAACACCGAGCATAAAGCTCGGTGTTTTGATGTTTAGTGCAAGACTCTATTAGTCTTTGTACAGTTTAAACTCTTCTGCACACTCAACCAGCTGGTCACGCGTTAGCATAAATACGCCATGACCGCCGTTCTCGAACTCAATCCAAGTAAATGGAATCTCTGGATACTGTTCCATCATATGAATCATTGAGTTTCCGACTTCACAAATAAGAATGCCGTTATCTGTTAGATAATCTGGCGCGTTAGCAAGAATACGACGCACTAGTTTTAGACCATCCGTACCCGCGGCTAAACCAAGCTCAGGCTCATGCGTGAACTCATCTGGCAGGCTGTTCATGTCTTCTTCATCCACATATGGTGGGTTGGACACGATTAGATTGTATTTCTCTTTTGGAAGATCACGGAACAAATCAGAGCGAATTGGGAACACTTGCTGCTCCATACCGTGAGCTTGTACGTTTTGCTCAGCCACTTGTAGAGCATCTGTAGAGATGTCGATCGCATCCACTTCTGCTTCAGGGAAAGCGTGCGCACAAGCAATCGCAATACAACCAGAACCCGTACATAGGTCCATGATGCGCGTAGGTTCTTCCACCAACCAAGGTTGGAATTCCGCTTGAATCAATTCGCCGATAGGAGAGCGTGGCACAAGTACACGCTCATCAACGAAGAACTCAAGACCGCAGAACCATGCTTTGTTTGTTAGGTATGCTGTTGGCGTACGCTCGTTGATGCGTTTTACTACGCGCTCAACAATACGCAGACGCTCGCTTGTCGTTAGGCGAGAGTTCAATACGTGCGGAGGCACATCAATCGGCAAGTATAAGGTTGGCAGGATAAGCTGAACAGCTTCATCCCACGCATTATCAGTACCATGACCGTAAAACAGGTTCGCTGCATTAAAGCGGCTTACCGTCCAACGAATCATATCTTGAAGGGTATGCAGTTCCGATACCGCTTCTTCTACAAAAATCTTATCCAAAATTGCCTCCGAAAAGCGCTACAATACTGCCAATAAAGTTTATTAATGAAATTGTTTACCTAATGAGCAAAAAAGACACCGAGAACGATGACGATTTCGCCTTGTTTCAGGAAGCAGTACAGGGCGTAAAAAAGTTGCGACAGGATACCATAATCCAGCAACCAAAAAAAAATACTAAGCAAAAAGAAATCAAGCGCTCCAACCGTGAAGCGAGTGACTCTGAATTTTACTTTTCAGATGAGTTTGTCCCTCTATTAAACGATGAAGGTCCAACTCGTTATGCACGTGACGACGTCTCCACTTATGAAGTCAAACGTCTACGTCGTGGCGTGTATATACCGGACGTGTTCCTCGATATGCACGGCATGACACAGCAAGAAGCAAAACGCGAGCTTGGTGCGATGATAGCCTATTGCATCAAAAACGAGATTCATTGTGCGTGTGTGCAACATGGTATTGGGAAACACATCCTGAAACAGAAAGCCCCACTTTGGTTAGCACAGCATCCTGACGTTATGGCTTTTCACCAAGCGCCACTAGAATTTGGTGGTGATGGTGCGTTGTTAGTGTTGCTTTCTATTCCTGAAAAGTAACAGGCTTGCTGTAGACACGACGAAACGAAAAGGCAGGGATCTCCTGCCTTTCTTATTCTGTCTCTAATTTGCAAACGCTTATTTTGGTTTAGACACTTATGGCGTAATATACCAAAGCACTTCACCATTTTGTGTTTGTAAATCATATTCAATGCACACTAGCCCTGATGTAGGAAACATCGGTGGTGTCATGTCTTTTACAAACTCTGAAGTCAGATAACCGACCAAAGGCAAATGCGATACGAACAAAAGCGAGTCCAATTGTTCGACTTCGATTAATGCACTTGCGAAATCGAAGACATGCTCGGACTGGCCATAAGGTGTAATATCTTCACAAGTTTCAATGCTTTTTGCAGAGAAATACGCACTGATCTCTTGCCAAGTTTGTTGAGCTCTAATGTACGGACTCACCAACACTTTATCGAATTGCGCAAAACCCTGTTCTTTACAGGCTCTCGCAACCGCTTCTGATTCGACTCTGCCTCTTGGGGTCAATTGTCGTGCTGCGTCTGAATCTGCAAAATGCTCGGCTTCACCGTGACGCATGATGAATATTTTCATGTTATTTCCTAGGGATAGCTAACGCTACCAAAAGGTTGACTGCTATCTTTATTAGATAGACGGGGCTAACTTTAACAATGACGAAACAAAAATACTGATATAATTATCTGTTCATTATACCAATTCGCTTGTTAAAGATAGCGACTTTCTTAACAATCTATTAAAAGAATGTACTCAGTTCATCACACTATTTAACTGTGCAATGAGTTCAGAGCATTCACTCAAACAGTTCTTCCCCATACGCAAACGCGATGGGCCTGTGCAGAAGTCTACGAATAACAAAAATACGGCAAGCAGTATTTGTCGAAACGCAAACTTTGCGCCCCCCGCGAGGGGAGCCTAAATTACTGTAATGCGAAATCTGGAGACGCATCGTGCATCTAAGTCCTAACGATTCAAATCAATACCGCTACATTACCTTGAGCAATGAACTGCGTGTACTGCTGATTCATTCCGATACAGCTCAACAGTCGGCAGCTGCTCTGGCAGTGAACGTTGGACACTTCGACGACCCAAACGATCGCCAAGGTCTGGCACACTATTTAGAACACATGCTTTTTTTGGGTACGGAAAAATACCCTAAAGTGGGCGAGTTTCAAAGCTATATTAGCCAACACGGTGGAACAAACAACGCTTGGACTGGTACAGAGCACACTTGTTTCTTTTTCAATATTGCTCCAAATGCCTTTGAAAGTGCCTTAGATCGATTTAGCCAATTTTTTACCGCACCTTTGTTTAACGAAGAAGCATTAGACAAAGAACGCCAGGCTGTCGACTCCGAATACAAGCTCAAACTCAATGATGATTCTCGTCGCCTGTATCAAGTTAACAAAGAAGTCATCAATCCAGAGCACCCGTTTTCAAAATTCTCTGTCGGAAACTTAGATACTCTTGGCGACCGAGATGGTAAATCCATCCGCGACGAAATTGTGGAGTTTCACCACTCTCAGTATTCCGCCGATTTGATGACACTGACTCTATTTGGGCCACAGCCGCTCGATGAACAGCAAGCTTGGGTAGAAGCCATGTTTGCCGACATCCCAAATCACCATCTTCGTGGAAAATCGATTGATGTACCGATCGGCACTGAGGAAAGCACGGGCATTTTGGTTCAAGTCGAGCCGCTCAAAGAGTTCCGTAAACTGATTCTCACATTCCCCATGCCGGGAATGGATGCGCATTATAGCGTGAAGCCACTCTCCTACTTTGCTCACCTGTTGGGTTATGAAGGAGAAGGCAGTTTGATGCTTCAACTCAAAGAAAAAGGCTGGATTACTTCTCTCTCAGCGGGCGGCGGCGCGAGTGGCAGTAACTACCGAGACTTTACCGTAAGCTGCACCCTGACGCCAAACGGCTTAGATCATGTTGATGATATCGTTCAAGCGGTTTTTCAATACCTCTCGATGATCAAACAAGGCGGGTTAGATGAATGGCGCTATCTCGAAAAACAAGCGGTATTAGAATCGGCTTTCCGCTTCCAAGAGCCATCGCGCCCAATGGATCTCGTCAGCCATCTGGTGATCAACATGCAGCACTATCAACCGGAAGACACGGTTTATGGTGACTACAAAATGGCGGGCTACGATGAAGAGTTACAGCGTTCATTGCTGCGATACTTAACCATCGATAATGTGCGCGTCACTTTGATTGCTAAAGGCCTGGAATACAATCGTACTGCCGAATGGTACTTTACCCCGTACTCCGTCACGCCTTTTAGTGAAGACCAACGTCGTTTCTATCAACAAATCGATCCAAGCTGGCAATTCGTCTTACCGGAAAAGAACCCTTATATTTGCTACGATCTCGACCCCATGCCACTCGAAAATGGTGATTCACTGCCAGAGTTGATTGAGGATCTCGAAGGGTTTCGGCTGTGGCATTTGCAAGATGACGAATTTCGCGTGCCCAAAGGTGTCGTTTATGTCGCTATCGACAGCTCTCATGCCGTTGCATCACCAAAGAACATCGTCAAAACGCGCTTATGTGTAGAGATGTTCCTCGATTCGCTAGCAAAAGAAACCTATCAAGCAGAAATCGCAGGGATGGGTTACAACATGTATGCTCACCAAGGTGGCGTGACCTTAACCCTCTCAGGGTTCAGTCAAAAGCTGCCTCAGTTGCTAGAAATGATTCTGCACCGTTTTGCTTCTCGAGATTTCAGCCCTGCTCGCTTTGAAACCATCAAACAACAACTGTTACGAAACTGGAGAAATGCTTCACAAGATCGCCCTATTTCGCAGCTGTTTAACGCACTTACTGGGTTACTTCAACCCAATAACCCGCCTTTCGCAACCTTAGTCGAAGCGCTAGAAGAAATCGAAGTCGATGAACTCTCGGTATTCGTAGAATCCATTCTTGCAGAACTGCACGTTGAAATGTTTGTTTACGGAGACTGGCAACGCCAGCAAGCCCATGACATGGCAACGACCTTAAAGGATGCTCTAAGAGTTAACGAGCAACGTTATGAAGAGACACTTCGTCCGCTCATTATGCTAGGTAAAAATGGCAGTTTTCAACGTGAGGTGCATTGTAACCAGCAAGATTCCGCGGTCGTTATTTACCACCAGTGCGAGGATATTGAACCTCGTAGTATCGCGCTATACTCATTGGCCAATCACCTTATGTCGGCAACGTTTTTCCACGAAATCCGTACCAAGCAGCAATTAGGTTACATGGTAGGCACTGGCAATATGCCGCTAAATCGTCACCCTGGTATTGTACTGTATGTGCAGTCACCTAATGCAGCACCTGCCGAGCTGGTTACCTCAATCGATGAGTTTTTAAATGCCTTTTATATGGTGTTGTTAGAGTTAAACGATTACCAATGGCACAGCAGTAAGCGCGGCTTGTGGAACCAAATAGCAACGCCGGACACCACACTTCGAGGTCGGGCTCAACGTCTTTGGGTTGCGATAGGAAATAAAGACACTGAGTTTAACCAACGTGACAAGGTACTGGCGGAGTTGAAGAAGCTGACGCGCGCAGACATGATTCGCTTCGTTGTGAACGAATTGAAACCTCGTACTGCAAATCGTTTGATCATGCACTCTCAAGGTCAAGCGCATTCGGAGGCTCCGCGCATCCATCTAGGACAAGAAATAGGATCGATTGAAGAGTTCCAACTTCGGCCAAAAGATTGCGGCTTGGGGTGATCTAGTTGCGCAGAAATAAAATTGTCGATTACTAGAATGAACCTACAAACCCATGAGGTTGTCGGTCTCATAGATTGAATCGGCACCATAATTGGCAGAAAATTGAAATTGCGCCATTGCGGCTTATGCTCTAATTACCGCACTAAAAATAACTTAATGAGGTAATCATGAAAAAAGCACTTTTACTTGTGGCTCTTATACTGCCATTGGCATCTGCTCACGCTGAAATCTCAGTCAAAGGCGATGGTTTCGAACTAAGTGACGACTGTGTGCGCCTTAGCGGAGACAATGTATCCATCAAATCAGATGATTGCTCTTCAAAACAGTGGAATGATAAAGACAAAAAAGGTAATAGCAGCGTTCATGGGGACGACAACCCTGGTAAAGGCCACAATAAAGATAAGAAAGACAAGAAGAAGTAACCATTTCTTCTTTATGAAAAAGGCTTGCCACTGGCAAGCCTTTTTCTCTACCGAAGCAACCTTTAATAGAACGTTGTCCCTTCACCAGCTCGAGTAAGCAAACCATCACATGGCGCGTAACGATCGCCATATTTCGATGCAAACTCATTCATTTTCTCTACGAGCTCTTTAATGCCAAATTGGTCCATGTAACGGAACGGGCCACCCAAGAACGGTGGGAAACCAATACCAAATATCGCGCCAATATCACCGTCACGTGGCGAGCGAATGATGCCATCATCCAAACAACGTACCGCTTCATTCAGCATTGGCAGCACACAGCGCAACGCAATATCGTTATCGCTTAGCTTAGATTCAGGGTCGAGTTTAAGCAGTTTGTAAACTGATTTGTCGACATCTTTCTTCTTGCCCTTGTAAGTGTAAAAGCCCTTACCACTCTTGCGTCCTTTACGTCCATCATTTAACAAGATATCAAACACATCCGGGCCTTTGAATCGGTCACCTAACTCATTAACCAGAATCGGCATAATTTTCGCGCCAATGTCGACACCGACTTCATCCAGTAAGGTAATCGGGCCGACAGGGAAACCAAAGTCAAGCAACGCCGTATCAATCTTTTCGATCGGTTCGTTAGCCAGCAGAATATGCGCCGCTTCGTTCATGTATGGCGCAAGAATGCGGTTCACGTAAAAGCCCGCTTTGTCTTTCACTACGATCGGGGTTTTACCTTGCTTCTTAGCAAGTGCAACAACTGTTGAAACGGTTTCATCTGACGTCGTTTCATGCGGAATCACTTCCACCAAAGGCATTTTTTCTACTGGGCTGAAGTAATGCAAACCAACTACGTTTTCTGGACGCTCTGCTTTTTCTGCAATTTTGTGGATAGGCAACGAAGAAGTATTGGTCGCAAAGATAGTTTCTGTCTTAGCGTTCGCTTCAATGTCCGCCACCATTTTTTGCTTAAGATCTAAGTCTTCAAAAACGGCTTCAATTACGACATCAATATGATTAAAACTGGTAAAATCGACACCACCAGACAGTTGCAGCATTTTCGCTTGCAGATCGGCCTTGGATAGAATGCGACGTTTGCGCTGTTTCTCAAATAACTTGTAGTTGTAGTTGAGCGCGTTTAAAACGCCATCGTTGCTAACGTCTTTGATGCGAACAGGTACTTTTGCTTTTGCAACAGACACATGGCTGATTCCGGCGCCCATCAGACCACCACCAAGCACACCAACTTTATGAACTGGTGCTGGTTTCGCATCCGTGCCATTTTCTTTCTTCATTTCTGTTGTGGCAAAGAAGATCGAACGGAGCGCTTTTGACTCTGAGCTCATCACAAGCTCACCGAAGCGCTTCGCTTCAAGTTCTTGACCTTTAGCGAAGCCTTTCTCTAAGCCATGTTGAATAACTTCTAGAATTGCAACCGTTGCTGGATAGTTACCGCGAGTTTTTTGATTCGTTTTCTTCGCAGCTTGCTCAAATACAAACTTGCGCCCTAGCCCGCTACCAGACATCACCTTTTCTTTCGTCGATAGCTTTTTCGTGCCCTTGTTTTTACCTTTGTCGATAAACTGTTTTGCTACGTCGAGCAAAATGGTGTCAGGCACACAGGCGTCCACAACGCCCAATTTTTTAGCTTTCTTCGCACGAAGTTGTTTACCCGTCAGGATCAAGTCCAACGACGGTAACAGGCCAATCAAACGTGGCAGACGCTGAGTACCACCAGAACCTGGCAATAAACCAAGTTGTACTTCTGGCAGACCTAAACGCGTTTTGTCAGAATCCGTACAAACACGATAATCACATGCAAGAGCCAGTTCTAAACCACCGCCCAAACATGGGCCATGAATAGCCGCAACGACAGGATACGGTAAGTCCGATAGCTGCTGGAACAACTCCTGACCCTGCCTTGCTAAGGCTTCCGCTTCACTTGCTGTGGTGCATGCTTCTAGCATTCTAACATCTGCGCCCGCAACAAAATTGTCCGGTTTTAGGGAGTGGATGATCATCCCTTTAATACCACTGGAGTCTTTTAGCTGAGCAAAAATTTCTTTCATTTCGTCAGCAAAAGCCGCCTGCAGCGTATTCATTTTTTCATTAGGAACATCGATGGCTAACCAAGCAATATTTTGCTCATCAACCTTTAGACTAAATGCTTTTTGCTCGCTCATTACTCAACCTCCAGAATCATTGCCGCACCAAGACCACCAGCAGCACATGCGGTATTCAATGCAATACCACCGCCACGGCGTTTTAGCTCTCGTAGGGTTTGCGTCATCATACGCGCACCAGTCGCAGCAAATGGGTGACCATAAGCAATTGATCCGCCAAGCACGTTGAACTTATCCATGTCAATTTCACCAATCGCTTTTGAGCGACCAAGGTTTTCTTGAGCAAACTTATCGGAAGCAAACATCTTCACATTCGCCAATGCTTGAGCAGCAAAGGCCTCGTGCATGTCGATCAACGTCAAATCTGACAGTTCCAAGCCTGTATTTTCAAGCACTTTCGCTGTGGCATAAGTCGGACCCATCAGCATGTCCTTTTCCACGCCGATAGCAGAGAATGCATAACCTCGGATGTAACCAAGAATCTCCATTCCGAGCTCTTTCGCTTTACCTTCTCGCATCAACATCACTGCCGCACCACCATCAGTCAATGGCGTACTGTTCGCAGCCGTAACACTGCCATACTGACGATCAAACGCAGGTCGCAATTTTGCGTATCCCTCAACCGTTGAGTCATGACGAATATTGTTATCTTCCGAAATCCACTTTTTGTATGGTTCAGGGAAAGCCGTCATCACTTCACCTTGGATTTTTCCTTCTTTCCAAGCTTGAGAAGCCAGCGTATGAGAACGATGTGCAAGCGCATCCTGTTCTGCGCGAGAAATACCATGTGTTTTAGCCATTTGCTCTGCAGTTTGTCCCATGGATAAACCCGTAGAGTACTCTGCTACTGCTGGTGGCACTGGCATCAGGTCTTTAAAGCTCAAGTTTTTGAGGATACTAAGCTTCTGACCCATTGTTTTTGTCTTACTAAGAGCAAGCAGATTAGCGGCCAATTTCTTTGATACGCCAATAGGCAGGACGGAAGAAGAGTCTGCACCGCCAGCAATACCAATATCGATGGTTCCCGCCATGATGCTTTCTGCGACATTAACTGCCGCTTGAAAACTCGTTGCGCACGCTCGAGTCACACTGTAAGCATCAGTATGGATGTTCATACCGGTGCCTAACACGATTTCTCGTGCGATGTTTGGCGCTTCAGGCATTTGTACTACTTGTCCAAATACCACTTGTTCGATTAGCTTCGGATCAATATCTGTTCGAGCAAGCATTTCGCTTACTACCATTTTCCCTAAATCGACCGCTGGCACTTGGCTAAATTCCGTGCTTTGACGAGCAAAGGGAGTTCGAAGCCCCGCGACAATAGCGACACGCTCACCATTGCGTGTTTTTACTTCCTGCTTGCCCATTGTTTCTCCTTAAATACAAGAGGTCTGACCTGATGCATTGTAATGAATTTGTTAAATTTATCAAACGTGCGTTTAAATAAACGTGAAGCAAGTAGTTCAATTACTCTACTTCTTTGATTCTTATGCGATTACTAATGGTTAACTATAGAGAGTTAAAACGGTAAGAGGTATACGGAAAGTAAAATCGAAGCAAAAAAAAACCACACATAACTGTGTGGTCGGAATATCTATAAAACAATTAACTTACGCCAATTGAAAAGTAATCAGTTTCCTGATTAGGAGAAAGTAAAGTCAGCCTTCAAAAGGAAGTGTCATCTTGCTCAACATGTTAGTCGCAATGACTAACGAGATGACAAGGTGTACTATAACCCCTTCACTGCTTGATATTTTGAAATAGATCAATTTTATAGTGATTTTACGAGTTTTAAGCTCACCTAGAGCGATTATTGATTCAAAACAATTCAAGAATCCACCATCAGAAGTCCCTTTTAATGCTCCATCGAGTGAACTTATCCAAGCCATTGATTACTAATGATAATATTGTTAACAATATATATCAATTCGTGTTCGATGATATCTGACATTTGCGTATACACTTTTAGGTAACCACATGGCTTATTGTGTCAAAGGGGTTGCATGACAAATCCTGCAACCAAAACCGCTAAGCGATGAAGCAAGTAAAGTCATGCTCAGAACAAATAAGAAACTCACAGAGCGAGGATGGAGGCTCCTGTGGCCATATTAAAAATGTTTGGAAAGAAAAATTCCAACAGTCCGGTCAACTCTGATATGGACAAGCAAAGAAAATACGAAGCGCTCGTCCGAGGGTATCATCGTGACTTGTACCGCTACGCATATTGGTTGTGCAAAGATAAAGCGGTCGCGGAAGATCTAGTTCAGGAAACCTGTCTTAGAGCTTGGAAGTCACTCGATAGCCTCCAGGACGAAAAAGCTGCCAAGTCTTGGCTCATCACAATATTGAGACGAGAAAATGCGCGCCGCTTCGAACGTAAACAATTTGATTTAGTTGATATCGATGATTACGGCAATGATGCTAAAGTCAGCGATGAACCACATCATCAGCAAGAATGGCTGCAGGCACAGATCATGAAGCTCGATGTTGAATACCGTGAGCCTTTATTTCTCCAAGTTGTTGGTGGTTTCAGTGGAGAAGAAATTGGTGACATTCTTGATTTAAATAAAAACACAGTGATGACTCGACTATTTCGCGCTCGTAATCAACTTAAAGAGATGTTGGATTCTCAAGATACCAAGAGAGGACAAAAGAATGGATGATTTAGAATTTCGTCGTCGTATTTTGTCGGATCCAAAACAAAAGGATGAAGAGATTCTGCAAGCTTTAGCTGGTAGCGACGCCAACAATAAGTTTGTTGATGACGTTTTGGATCTCGATGTAAAAATTAAACAAGCCATGAATGTGGATGTACCCGAAGATCTCGCAGATAAGATTTTATTTAGCCAGACGTCGAGTGCACTTGATGAAGAGAAGGTCGTAAGACCAAACTTTGTCCGCAAAGCAATGGCACTTGCTGCTTCTATTGCGTTCACCGCAGGGTTATTAGTTGGTCAAGTAAACTGGGGAAATGTTTTGGTGTCTCCAGCACAAGCCAGTTTAGCGGATACCGCGATGAAACACGTTATTCATGAAGAACCGTTTGTTCGTCATCTTGATGAGGATGTACCAAGCTCGCAAATTAATGCGAAAATGTCGCCATTTCATTACCAGTTTAGTGAAAACTTTCCATATCACGTTTACTACCTAAACCACTGCGGTTTTGGTGAATCCAATGCGGTGCATATGGTGTTCCAAGGTCCAAAAGGTAAAGTAACGTTATTTATTACTGGTATTCCAAGCGAACAAAGTACCGACTTTAATAAGGATGGCATGACCGGAATCGTTCAGCCCGTCGGGAGTTCAAGCCTGATTTTAGTCGGGGAAGAAGGTGAAAATATTGATGCGCTCGCTACGACTCTTGCATCAATGATTAAGCCAATGTAACAACTTCGACGATTTCCAGCCTTCAAAAGGTTAAATGCCGCTAAATGATCTTATTTAGCGGCATTTTTGTATAAATAGAACACAAAACATTCACCACCCCTATCGCATTTAGAGCTTAAACTCTAAATTATGCATTTTAAGTGCAATTTCCCGTCTTTTAGACATCATTTCTGCAATTTTTATTCAATTTTATCCAATGGTCGGATTTGTCCAAGCAATTATTGATACTACTATCTGCGCCACTGAGCAAAAGCTCAATTTATCGTCCAAAGAGACGAATCTAATAAGGAAAAACAAATGACTCAGAACACGCGTCTGTTTAAAAAGACTCTCCTAGCAGTAACGGTAGCTTTTGCCTCAGGTCAATCGATGGCAGCGGGTTTCCAAATCAACGCTCAATCAGCAACTGGCATCGGCCGTGCATTTGCTGGTGATGCAGTAATCGCAGATAACGCCGCGGTAATGGCTCGTAACCCAGCAGCAATGGCTCTATTTGATAAAATGGAACTTTCGTTAGGCTTCGAAAGCATTACTTCAATGATTGAAGTGAAAGATGCGAAATATAACGTTAATACTCCTTTGGGCTCCAGTACTGTAAGTGTTGCTGATACTGATGATGTGGGTGATACGTCAATAGCTCCAAACATTCACCTAATCGTTCCAGTAAATGACAAGTTTGCATGGGGCGTAAACGCATACTCTAATTTCGGCACTAAAACTGAATTTTCAGATAACTACACCGCAACCGAGTACGGTGGTCTTACGGATGTAAAAAGCTTCAACTTTGGATTGGCGGGTTCTTACCGTTTAAACGAACAATGGAGCTTTGGTGCTGGTTTAGATTTAATCTACGGCCAAGGCACAATGAAGCGTACAACTAGCTCTTCAGTCCCAGGGGTTGGCGGTCAAAAAATTCTGGACGTAGATAAAGCTGATGGTTGGGCTGTTGGTTTTAACGTTGGTACTGTGTACGAACTAGATGAAAACAACCGTTTTGGTCTAGCGTATCGTTACAGCCCTGAATTTACGGCGAAAGACGACAAAGGTCAGGAAATCACGCTACCTCTACCAGATATGGCCGAGTTTTCTGGTTTCCACAAAATCCAAGACACTAAGTTTGCTGTACACTACAGCATCCAATACATCGGTTGGAAAGATTTCGACCAAATTGATTTTGAGAACCTAAATCAGGGTTTACTTAAAGGTGGTTACTCGAAAGACTATCAATGGCAAGATGGCTGGCACTACGCAATTGGTGGTACTTACTACCTAAACAACAACTGGACACTTCGTGCTGGTTACATGTACGACACAAGCGCTCAAGATAAAGTAACGTCTATCTCGGTACCAGACTCTGATCGCCAGTGGTTCTCCACAGGTTTCTCTTACCATATTGATAATAGCTCAAACATCGATTTTGGCTTCACGTACTTGTTAGGTGAAGATGTAAAAGTTAATGAGAATACTCAATTATCTCCTGTTCTTTCTACCGGTGTAACAGCAACAACTCATGCTGATGCAATTCTATTCGGCTTACAATACAGCCGTAGCTTCTAAACGCTTCGCTGTTAGTTAGTAGAAAAATACTTTATATAAAAGGCTGGATTTCCAGCCTTTTTTCATATCTGCGATTTATTGCCCACTCAATTTGAGTGAACACGTGTATCTAAATCTCACAATTAGGACGCACAGCTGTTCGCTGAATTCCGTTTACAAGCCTTTCACAGTTAGATTATTAAACCGCACAAATAACATTTAAAAGCATAATATTCCAAAAGACCACTTACGCTGGATTTTCATTTCTAAAGTAAAAACTCTACCTTTAAACTTTCGTCCCACGTTATAAACAAATCAGCGAACATTCGAATGAAAACCAACAAGACTCTTCTATCAACAGCAGTGGCATTAAGCCTACTTGGCACAACGGGCATGGCTAACGCAGCAGGTTTCCAACTTGCTGAATATTCTGCAACAGGCCTAGGTCGAGCATATGCTGGTGAAGCTGCAATGGCTGACAACGCAAGTGCACAATGGCGTAACCCAGCAATGCTAACTTATTTGGAAGGCACTCAAGTGTCCGTTGGTGCAATCTATGTGAACCCAAATATTGATATTGAAGGTGATGTAAACTTCCACGGTAGCACTTCTTCTGCATCTTCAGATGACTTCGCACATGATGCAATCATTCCAAACTTCTACCTATCACACCAATATAATGAGAAATTCGCGATTGGTTTGGCATTTGGCACCAACTACGGCATGGAAACCGATTTAGGTAAAGGCTTTGGTGCCTCGCACTTCGGTAACGAAGCAAGCGTAACGACAATGGAAGCGAACTTGAACGCAGCTTACAAAGTCAATGAATCAATCAGCGTTGGTGGTGGTATCCGTTACATCATCGGCGAAGGCAGCTTTGGCGCAGCAGCTCCTAAGAATAACGTTGTAGGGTTAAATCCTGAAACTAATCAACCAATCAGTGTTCCTCAAGGTACCGCTCTAAAATACATGGAAGGTGACGATACCGCTTGGGGCTGGCAAGTTGGTACAGCATGGCAGATCAATGAAAATAACCGTATCGGCTTCGCGTACAAATCTGAAGTTGAACTAAAGCTTGAAGGCCATGCTGAAGGTCTTGGTTTTGGCTTCGGTACTTCTGAACGCGACAACGGCTACATGTATCTAAACCTGCCTGCAACGGCTGAGTTAGCAAGCTTCCACCAAGTAACAGACCAACTTGCGTTACACGCAAGCGTTAACTGGACGGATTGGAGCTCTTTCGAGAAATTGGAAGCACGTCTAAATACTGCTGGCACGCATATGGTTAAAGTAGAAAACTGGGAAGACAACTATCGCTTTGCTGTTGGTGCTACTTACCAGCTTGATCCTAAGCTAGCGCTACGCACTGGTATTGCATACGATACTTCAGCGGTAAGCGACAAAAACCGCACGATTACTATTCCAGAAACTGACCGTACTTGGCTAAGTATTGGCGCAACGTACGATTGGACGAAAGACTTCAGCCTAGACGCTGGCTTCACCTATATTTTTGCGAAAGACGCACCAATCGTTGAGTCTCGTGGTTACAAGTCAGACGACACTGCAGAACAAGTCGGCGGCCAATTTGTAGGCGAAACTACGGGTAATGTTTGGCTAATCGGTGTTCAAGCAAACTACCGTTTCTAACCAAGCTGCAAAATACAAAAAAGGCTTAGCATCAGCTAAGCCTTTTTTCATTTCTCTATTGTGAAGAACAACGCTTAAAAGTCTTCTAGATATTCATCTAAATACTCTTCTTCTTCGATGTTAACTTCTTCTACCGTTTCAACTTCTGCTTTAAAGTTTTGACGCTGGATATAAACATCGCGAGTTAGAATATATGGATCCGGCGACGAGTCTAGCTGCGCTTCTTGCGGTACTAATAAAGCACGCTTCTCCATTCCTTCAAACGCCCACTTACCCAAACTCGCCCAGAAGTTGAGATAAGAGAGGGGTAAATACGTACTATCTACGGTATCTGTCACTTCACGTAAGGTATACGGACCATAACCTGGAACCATGAAGTAAGGACCATTTCCAACACCATAGTGGCCTACTGCATCACTGAACGCTTTCTCGTCGTACTTCGTAATACCCGCGGCACTTGCAATATCGAATAAACCGAAAATACCGAACGTCGAGTTAATCCAAAAACGGTTAAAGTGGTCCACGGCTTTCGTACCATTACCCATGATTAAGTTATTAACCATGCTTGCTGGCTCATCTAAGTTCGATAAGAAGTTAGCAATACCAGAACGAATAGGAACTGGCGTGTATTCTACATACGCAAGTGATACAGGACGAACCAAATACGGATCTAAATATTCGTAGTTGAGTTCCCACATGGTTCGGTTAAAGCCTTCCAACGGGTCATACACATCAGAAGTCGTTTGATTTGTTTCTTGTCCTGTTACTGCTTCATCAGGCGCACTTGAACAGCCAACCAGTCCAACGGCTAACAGCAACAAGAAGGTAGATTTACCTTTGTTATACATTTTATTTTCCATAACGACTATTAATGTACCTAAGTCACCCCGATTAACCATTGTACGTATGTTGAGCAGGATACATAGTAAAGATGACTCAGATATGGGAATAAATAAAGGCCAGCAATCGCTGGCCTTCGGTATTCTACTCGATCGTTTAGAGTCATACCACTAAAGGCAACTGACTCTACCTCGTTGTCATGTTTCAGAGACAGATGTTAACAATTAATACTGCTGATCAATGGTCACTTCTACTGGTGCGCCAAATTCAACGACGTCACTTTCTCCGTGCCAATCTTGATCACGCGTTGCTACGTTACCGTCAGAATCTACACGCACACGGACGATTAGCTTATCGAGTGTAGATAACTTTTGCCCTTGCATCATGGCATTGCCATCATCTAATACGACTGTGCGAGGGAAAGTACCTAGCGGATAACGAGCAGCAGCCACAGGCATTGGGGAGCCATCTGAACGATGTACTGACACAATCAGAACTGCGTTTGGATCCAACTGAGCATTTGGTGCCACATTAATTGTCACAGCTACACTCTTATCCGGTGAAACCGCTTCGCCCATTTGCTTACGAGCACTCTCAATACTGCGTGACAACATCTCGTAGCGGCTATCTTCTGGACCAATCATTTGCTGCATGATTCCCCAGTACTTGATGGCTGCCGGGAAGTCTTGACGCTCAAACGCATCGAACGCTAACAAAGAAAACACACGCAGATCGACATAGTCTTGCTGCATCAGCTTGCCGAGTAATGAGCGAGCCGTCGCTTGATCTATTTCCTCTTGAGACAGCATCAGAGCTTGTGCATAACCCAACATCACATCTGGGTCTTTTGGCTCTAGGCGGTACGATTTTTCCATCGCATCGATAGCTGTGGTGACATCACGATTTGCTAACGCAATACGACCTAGCAGTAACCAACCTGTCGAGTCTTCCGGATGGTAATGTAAGCGAGTTCGAAGGGCAAGGGTCAAATCCGCCATTTCATCGTCACTCAGCGGCTCAGAAGAAGCCGACATCAGCTTTTTCGATAACTCAGGTAGATTTGCAGACACTTCTTGCCATTGAACAATATCGTCTGACGCGCCAAATTTATAATACAAACCATAGCTCAGCACCACCGTCAGAATTACCGATGGAACTAAAACCGCGATTGGAGAAACCTTGGTTTCTTTTTGCGCTTTATCACCAGGGATATCGTCAAGCAGTGATTGCTTTAGATCAGAAATCAGTTCGTCTTCACTTTCAACAAGACCTTCGTCAGTTTCTTCTGCAAGCTCAGATAGTCGGTCTTTATAAAATGCCTTGTTGAGCTCATCGCGTAACACATCATCATTGTTCGCTTTTTGTTTAAGCAGCGGCAAAGCCACCAGCGCACAAGCAATAAGCGTGAGAGCAACGGTGGAAATCCAAAATAGTGTCATTACTTCTTATCTCCGTTGTTCTCTTCTTCAAGCAATGCTTTTAAACGAGCTTCTTTTTGCTCATCCCATTGCTCGTCACTGCTCGCTTTTGCCTTAACTTTAGATTTACGGCTACGCAGTACAATCAAGCCAAAACCACCCAGTACTACAGCGAGTGGCCCTAGCCACAAAATCGCAGTCGCGACCGTAAATGGTGGGTTGTAAGTCACGAAGTTACCGTAACGGGCGATCATGTAATCAACAATCTCATCTTTGGACTTACCTTCTTTGGTCATTTCGTACACCTTATGGCGTAAGTCCTGAGCAAGTTCAGCGTTAGAATCCGAGATCGTGTTGTTCTGACATTTAGGGCAACGGAGCGTATGGCTTAACTCTTTGAACTGCTGTTCTTGTTCCAAATTATCAAACTCGTACACTTCAATGGCCGCATGAGCAGCAAGAGATAATGTCATCGCAGCAAAAACGGCAAGAATTAGCTTTCTCATTGCTTCGCCTCCTCAACCAATTTGTTGTAAAGCGGCTCCAGTGTTTCTGACCAATTACGTGGGTTTACATCCCCTACATGGCGATAGCGAATCACACCATTTGCATCAATAATGAATGTTTCTGGAGCACCATAAACACCAAGGTCAAGGCCAAGCATACCACTGCCATCAAATAGGCTGATCAAGTACGGGTTGCCGAGATCATTCAGCCAACCTATTGCTTTATTACGATCATCTTTGTAATTCATACCGATGATCTTAACGCCCTTACCCGCCAATTCGTTTAGGTATTTATGCTCTGCATAACACGTTGGGCACCACGTTGCCCAAACGTTCAAGAGCAACGGTTCACCTTTAAAAATTGATTGGTCGTACTGTTTTCCAGGCTCAGCCAGATCTTCTAAGTGAAATTCAGGAACAGGCTTACCAACCAAAACCGACTCCAATTTAGTTGGATCATCGCCCTCTTGGTTACGCATTAATTGGGTTGCGAAAATGCCCGCTAGAATCATGAAAGCGACAAGCGGAATAAATAAGATTTTCTTATTCATGTTATGCCTCCTGCTCTTTTGACTTCGCGTTTTTCTTCGGCGATTTACGGAAGCGGTAGCGTTTATCAGAAATCGCTAGTGCGCCGCCTAATGCCATAATCAAAGAGCCAGCCCAAATCCAACGAACGAACGGTTTATAGTAAATACGAACAGCCCAAGATCGGTTGTCGTCTAAACGTTCACCCATTGCAATGTATAGGTCGCGGCTAATACCACGGTCAATGGCTGCTTCAGTCATCATAGACTTAGCCGTACGGTAGAAGCGCTTCTCTGCGTGAAGCGTATTCACGTATTTGCCATTGTGTGTGATCTCAAAGTCTGCGATGTAGCCATCGTAGTTTGGACCATCTTTATCACGCAAGCCTGAGAAGTAGAAATCATAGCCTTGAATTTGGAAGTGTTCGCCAGGTGCTAAACGTACATCACGCTCGATGCTGTAGTTCTGTACCATCGCAATACCGATAACAGATACCGCCAGACCAACATGACCCAACATCATTGCCCAGTGGCTACGTTGCAGCTTGCGAACACCTTCACTAAAGCTATGACGGTGCGTTGCGCGCTCGTACAGTTCAAAGCCATGCATCGCAATAATCCAAATCGCCATCACCCAACCAATGTAAGCCATGGTTGAGAAGAAATCGGCAAATAGGTACACGCATAGCGCGGCCAAGGCGAAAGCAAGCACACCTGAAACGAGCATTGGTTTCACAAGTTTAGATAAACTGTCTCGCTTCCAGCGAATAAGAGGACCAATACCAAGCAGAAAAGCAAATGGCATCATTAACCACGCAAATAGCATGTCAAAGAATGGCGCACCGATAGAGACCGACCCCAAACCAAGCTGCTTGTGTACGAGCGGCAACAGTGTCCCCACTAACACCACAACAAGAGCGGCGATAAGTAATACGTTGTTGGCTAAGAGCGCATTTTCACGTGAGACTAAGTCGAAGTTACCTCGTACACGCACTGCTGCCCCTTTTACGGCAAACAGCAATAAAGAGCCGCCGATAACGAAAACGAGGAAGCCTAGAATAAACATACCGCGCGACGGGTCAGACGCGAACGCGTGGACCGATACTAAAATACCGGAACGGACTAAGAAGGTGCCCAACAAACTCAACGAAAATGCAGAGATTGCCAATAGTACCGTCCACGCTTTAAATGTGCCGCGTTTTTCTGTCACGGCAAGAGAGTGCATTAATGCGGTACCCGCTAACCAAGGCATGAATGATGCGTTTTCTACTGGGTCCCAGAACCACCAGCCACCCCAGCCAAGTTCGTAGTAAGCCCACCAAGAACCTAGTGCGATACCAAGTGTTAAAAATACCCATGCAGCGGTTGTCCAAGGACGAGACCAACGAGCCCAAGCCGTATCAAGGCGTCCGGTCATTAGGGATGCGATCGCAAAAGAGAATGCAACCGAGAAACCAACATAGCCCATGTAAAGCATTGGCGGGTGAACAATCAAACCAGGGTCTTGAAGCAGAGGGTTCAAGTCACGTCCGTCAACCGGGAAGAACGGTAACGTACGTAGGAATGGGTTCGACGTCAGGATGATAAACAGTAGGAAACCCACTGAGATCATGCCCATAACAGCAAGTACACGTGCAACCGACTCTTGCGGCATACCACGACTAAACGTCGCTACAGCGACAGTCCAAGCAGCTTGGATTAAAACCCATAGCAACAGTGAACCTTCGTGCGCACCCCATACTGCGGTTAAACGGTAGTACCAAGGAAGCTGACTATTCGAGTTGCTCGCTACATACTGTAACGTGAAGTCGTTGGTATAAAATCCCCAACATAAAATGGCGAAAGAGAACAACAGCATCAGGAACATAGACCAAGATAGCGGTCGCGCTGTGTTCATGAGCATGGTGTTATTATTCGATGCTCCCCACAATGGCAATACGCTCAACAGCACAGCCATTGCAAGCGAAAGAATGAGAGCAAAGTGACCGATTTCAGCAATCATTGGCCGCTTCCTTGTTTCTGTTCGGTGCTATATTGAAGCGGTTCATGCGTTTTCTTCATCGCTTCTGCAATTTCTGGTGGCATGTATTCTTCATCGTGCTTCGCTAGGACCTCAAATGCCTCAACTGTCGTGGCATCTTTCAGTACACCTTGAGCAACAATACCCTGCCCTTCACGGAACAAGTCAGGAAGAATACCGTCATAGGTAATCGTCACTTTCGGACCGACATCGTGCAGGTCAAAACTCACTTTCAAAGAATTAGGATCTCGACGAACTGAGCCCACAACCACCATTCCACCGATACGCAGACGCTGGCCTACTTCTGGCTTGGTGCCATCTGGCTTACCATTAACCAATTCCGTTGGAGTATAGAAAAGGTCCATATTTTGATTAAGCGCATAAAGTATCAAACCAATGGTGGCACTAATACCGATAAAGATCGCTAGTACAATACCTAGCCTCTTTTTACGTCTCGGGTTCATAAGGTGTTCTCCATGTTCTTCGCTGCGTCGATACGAGCTTGACGGTCAATTTTTGCTTTCACTTCTTTCAATAATGCATCACCGCGGCGAAGGCTAGTGATCAGAAGAATCAGCATGGATAAGAAAGTAATACCAAACGCACTCCATACGTATGATGCGTAGCCACCCATGGCAAAAAAGTCGCTCAGAGATTCAAAATGCATAATCAGTTACCTCACTGAGTTTGTTCTGTTGCGAGTTTGCGCACCCAAGGGCGGTGACTTTCTTTACTGATGATTTCGTTACGAAAACGGACCATCGTCACGGCACCAAAGAAGAACGCAAAGCCAAAGATGTTCAGCAATAACGGCCAAAGCATGTCGGATGAAATAGAAGGTTGTTCAAATTTCGTGATCGTCGCACCTTGATGAAGCGTGTTCCACCATTCCACGGAAAAGTGAATGATAGGTAGGTTTACTACGCCTACGATCGCTAAAATACCAGCAGCTTTTGCGGCGGTTTTTTGATCGTCAAACGCATGGTAAAGCGCAATCACACCAAGGTAGAGAAATAGAAGAATCAATTCAGATGTAAGACGGGCATCCCATACCCACCAAGTGCCCCACATAGGCTTGCCCCAAACAGCACCTGTAAGTAGAGCAATAAAAGTAAATACTGCACCAATCGGAGCCATCGCAAGTGCCGCCATATCAGATAGGCGAACTTGCCATACTAGGCCAATAAATGCAGCGATCGCCATCGACATATAAACGCCCATAGACCAAATAGCTGATGGGACATGAATGTAGATGATTCGGAAACTGTCACCTTGTTGGTAATCTGAAGGCGCAAATGCAAGCCCCCAAACCGTACCAACCGATAAGCATACGAGGGCCAATACAGAAAACCAAGGCAGAAACTTACCACTCAAACGATAAGCTGCTTCTGGCTTGGCATAAGGATGTAGCCATTTCCACATGTTTTGTTCTCACTCTTACTTCAGGGACACTGTCTAAAGGGTTGAGACCGTAGCAGTGCTTTAATAATAATTCTTTGATCAAGCGCCGCTTCATTGGCACTTTATTGAGTTAGTTGACACTAACTCGTAATGCGGCACTGATGGCAAAAGGCGTTAATGTCATCGCCCCCATTAGCATCGCACCTAAAATCGCTAGTTGACCGTTATACGCCATACCGAGTGCGGCAGCATCAATTGCCGATGTTGCGAAAATCAAAATTGGGATGTAGAGCGGAAGAATAAGCAAACTCAAAAGAACGCCACCCTTTTGCAACCCAACAGTCAACGCCACACCAATGGCGCCAATAAAACTTAGTGTTGGTGTACCGATCATCAAGGTTAATACAACCGATAGCCAAGTATTGAAGTCGAGCGAAAGTAAAACCGCCAATAATGGGCTAATTAAAATCAGAGGTAACCCTGTTAACAACCAATGTGCTATGACCTTTGAAACCACTACAAGTTGCAATGGAATCGGCATTAGCATCATTTGTTCTAGTGCACCGTCTTGAAAATCATCACGAAATAGACGCTCTAATGATAATAAGGCGGACAGCAATGCGGCAACCCAAACGATGCCCGCTGCAATACGTGCTAACAAATTAGGTTCTGGTCCAATACTCAGAGGAAAGAGAGTAATGACAATAATAAAGAACCACAACGGGTTCAGAATGTCTGCCTGACGGCGAAATGCGATTAGGAGCTCACGACGAATGATGGTGGTCATCGAGGAAATCATATCAGTCACCCAGCTTTATTTTTCTAAGTTTCGGGCTGTCCGCAAACATATCTTGATGCGTCGTCAACACAACAATACCGCCATTATCAGCATGACTTGCGAACAAAGATTCAAGCACCTTGACGCCTTGCTTATCAATGGCAGTCAACGGCTCATCTAAAATCCATAAAATTTGCTTACTGAGCCATAACCTTGCCAATGCGACTCGTCGTTGCTGACCTGCGGAAAGTTGTGCTACAGGCACATCTTCTCGACCAGCTAATCCTACTTGAGTCAAAGCGATAAAGATTTCTTCGTCTGAAGAGCGATTATTTTGAATAGATTGATAAAAACGTAAGTTTTCTAATGCGGTAAGCTCTCGTTTCACTCCTGTTTGATGTCCTAAGAAAAGCAGATCTTGATGGAAAACATCACGAGATTTTTCAACCTCTTCGCCTTTCCATTTAATGACACCTTCTTCTCTATCACCTAACCCTGTCACAATCCGTAGCAATGTAGTTTTACCAGTACCATTACGCCCTTCGATCTGGACCAATTCACCAGGCTTAATTTCAAACTGCAGGTTTTCAAACAGAACCCTTTCATCACGGATTGCTGTCAGGTTAGACACTTCTAACATAGAGCTTCAACTAAAAAATGAACGAGCCGCTATATTAGCACAGCTTAGTTATGACAAAACAGGATAAGAGGGCTAGGTTACATGTAAGTTCATGTATTTTTGTTAATTAATCATCACACTTTAATAAAATTAACTATAAGTAGTTATAAGCGCTCATTTTGAATTTGAGAGGCCAGAACTAAGAGCAAGATCGACTGAAGGTTATCTAGGGTTGTATTTAAGAAGAGCATTAGCGGCTAAAAACAAAAAAGAGGCGTAATAACGCCTCTTTTTTATCGCTTGATAACCTTTAGCGTCGACGACGTCCACGCGTTGGATATTCTGCGTCATCTGATGGCTGACCACTTAATGGTGGAATCTTCTCTTTCCCCGCCAGTTTCTTCTGCAGTGAAAGCATCAACTCAGCTTCGGCTTTTGGTAGTTCGCACTCTTCAATCAGCTCGTTGATATCAGCGCCAAGCTGTACCATTTTAGAAGCACGACTATACAAGCGACCATCAGTATCAGCGTGTTCGAGTTCGCGAATTCTCTCGTTTAAGTGCTGAATAATGTCTTGTTGCTCCGTCACTTTTTGTCCAAGACCAACGACAACCGAGCGCACTTCGAGTAACTGCTTACTCAACTTTTGCACTTCTTTATCTGCGTGTCGAGATTGAGCTCGTTGTTGGTCTAACTGCTTTTGTAACCCCGAGCGAATCCGCAGTTGCAAAACAACCAATACTAACACGATAAAAGCGACGCCACCCGCAAGGAATGGAGCAGATAAAAGAGTCTCTTCAGCCATCATCATTCAGCCATTAAAGGTGAGCCATCTCGTTCCACTCGTCATCTGTTAGCAGCTTGTTCAAATCCACAAGGATAAGAAGCTTGCCGTCACGGTTGCTCACACCCTGGATGAACTTCGCACTCTCGTCGGTACCAACTGAAGGCGTCGTATCAATTTCAGAAGAACGCAGATAAACAACTTCTGCCACGCTATCTACTAAGATACCAATCACTTGACGCTCAGACTCGATCACAATAATACGAGTGTTGTCAGTGACTTCGCCTTCCATCAGGCCAAAACGTGAACGTGTATCGATAACAGTAACTACATTACCGCGTAGGTTGATGATACCAAGTACATAATCTGGTGCACCTGGAACAGGGGCAATTTCAGTATAACGAAGTACTTCACGAACTTGCATTACGTTGATGCCGTACGTTTCTTCTTCTAGCTGGAACGTCACCCACTGAAGAACTTCGTCATTCGATGCATCTTTCTTCACTTCTACTTCAAAAGCTTGAGACATAGTTAATCCTCGTTAATGTCGTTCCCGACTTAAATCTAATTCAGTGATTTGACATCTAAACCGGCGTTTAGCATGTCAATGAGCGCCTGGACATGAATTAAGGCACACATTTTTTCTTTTACCATGCCCGCTAGCCAAGGGCGTTTACCCGCCTGCTCACGCCAGCGAACCTTGTCGATATTAAGCGTTTCAGTCCCCATTAATTGGTTACTGGCCAACCCCCACATGCTCTCACCAAGCATGACGACATATTGGTAGTTATCTTTATAGCTATCATCACGAAGCTTATCTGCCATCACCCATTTCGCGGTATCGACGACATCAAACTGCTGCTCGCGATTTGTTTGTAGCCCCAAATACCAGGCGGGTTTTCCTATCAAATGGTTAAGCTCGCTAATGCGATGAATACCACCTAACTCATCAAGAGGTACAGCAAACGTGACACCATTCACATCAAAGTAAAGAACTTGGAAGTCCTCACTTCGCTTCGTGCTTTCCCAGACCGTTGGTATATCGGAATCTGCTTGTGTTTCGAGTTCAGTATCGACGTTCGATTCTATATTGATACTTTGTTCGATCACTGCGTGAGGTTCATCCACCTCTGGTTGCGCTTCCTCAAAAACTGGCTCATCAGTCACCCAGTCCTGTATTTCCTCAACACCCTGAAGCTCAGGCACCTCACTAAAGGTTTGTACCTCAGGCTCAGCCGCTTTTATCTCTGCTGCAATATCAATCGTATTTTGTTCAAGAATACTATCAATATCCAACTCAGCCACTGGGTTGCTTGCTTCAAGCTGACTTAATAGCCTTTGAACATCTTCCAGGTTTGGAGCTTCCAACTCTGGCGGATATGTTTCTTGAAACTGGTACGTTTCTGGCTCCGAGTATTGTAGCTGCAATTCTGGCTCTGGCTCTGGCTCTGGCTCTGGCTCTGGCTCTGGCTCTGGCTCTGGCTCTGGCTCTGGCTCTGGCTCTGGCTCTGCAGATGATACCTCTTGAGCCAACAGGTCAAGGTCTTCCTCAAGAGTCGTTATTTCAGTTTCATCATCCAGTAATGCATTAAAGTAGTCATCAAGTGCTTGTTCACTGGACAGCACATCATTACTGCTCATCGAACGCCAACCTCTCCAGGTAAATCAGTAGCTGTTTATAGGCAAACACACCACGGCTACCAGATGCAAAGTGCGAAGCTGGCAAGTGCTTTAAACTGGCATCGCGGAACTTGGTATCTATAGGCACCGCTGAGGTCCACACTTGATTTGGGTAATCTTTTTTCAGTTGCATCAATGTCTGCAATGACGCTTTCGTGCGCTTATCGTACATGGTTGGGACGATAGTCACTTTGAAACCGCCCGGGCGAGATTTTTGCATAATGGTTAGCGTACGCATCATGCGCTCTAGACCTTTCATCGCCAAAAACTCTGTTTGAACAGGAATCAAAATTCGGTCACTGGCTGCCAACGCGTTCACCATCATCACGCCAAGGATTGGCGGACAGTCAATCAACACATAGTCATAGTCTTGTGAGACAGTTTGCAGCGCCCGTTTTAAGATTAATCCCATACCACTGCGATTACCCATTACGCGATCAAGCGTGGCAAGGGACATATGCGCGGGAATGATATCCATTCCTTCCAGCTCTGTTTCTAAAATCAACGGCTTAACCGTCTCACGAGAAAACGTCTTCAACTGGAATAAATCAAATAGGCTCGAAGTTACTGCATCAGGATCATAACCGAGATAAGTAGTCAGTGAGGCGTGAGGGTCAGTATCAACCATCAATACTCGATGGCCTTTCTGGCTCAATAAGCCCGCCAATGTCACTGTTGAGGTGGTTTTACCCACGCCTCCTTTCTGGTTAGCTACACTCCAAACAATCATGATGAATCCTAAGCTAGGCCAACTTCCACCAACATGCGTTCAGCAATGCGGTCAAGCGGTAAATCTTCTGAAGAAATGCCTGCTTTAGCAACCGCTTGGGGCATGCCATAAACAACACAACTTTCTTCATCTTGTGCCCAAATTGTTGAGCCTGAAGACTTCAACATGCGAGCGCCCTCACGACCGTCTGCACCCATGCCTGTCAACACTAAAGAGAGCACTTTGTCGCCATATACTTTTGCGGCAGAACCAAAAGTCACATCCACACATGGTTTGTAGTTCATGCGATCGCCGCCATCAATAATGCGAAGACGAGCAGCGCCCGCTCGTCCATCCACCATCATTTGTTTCCCACCTGGTGCAAGGTATGCCACACCGGGCTGTAACACATCGCCATCTTGTGCTTCTTTCACTTGAATCTTACACAAGGTGTTCAAACGACTGGCAAACGCAGCAGTAAACGTTGCTGGCATGTGTTGAATCAATACAATCGGATGCGGATAGTTCATCGGCAAACGCGTCAGAATTTTTTGTAGAGCAACGGGGCCACCTGTTGATGTGCCAATTGCCGTCAGTTGATACTTCTTACCAGAAGCACGGTACTTTGTCGCAGCAGGTCGAGTTGGTGTTGGAGTCACAGGTGAAGCCGTTCTTGAACCTAATGGTCGAGTAGTCGTGCTGGTACTCGCTGTTGGGCGAGCGATAGGTCGACGCATGAAAGCGCGCTTCGAGGCAATCTGAATCACACGCTGTTGAAGTAATGACACCGCTTCTTCACGGTTACGCGCAATGTCCTCAAACTTTTTCGGTAAGAAGTCCAATGCGCCCGCATCTAGCGCATCAAGCGTAGCTTTCGCCCCGTCGTGGGTCAGGGACGAAAACATTAGAATTGGCGTTGGAGCAGCGGCCATAATTTCACGTACAGCTGTAATGCCATCCATCACTGGCATTTCAATATCCATCGTAATGACGTCAGGTTTGAGAGATTTAGCTTTCTCAACCGCCTCTCTACCATTTACCGCAACGTCAATCACTTCTAGGCGCGATTCTGAGTTGATGATTTCGCTCACGCGACGTCGGAAAAAACTCGAATCATCAACGACTAGTACTTTAATCGCCATCTTATTCCTTTTAATAACGTCAGCTTTGCTTAAAGGCGTGAAGCCGCAGCATATCGCTTAAGTAAATCAGGCACATCTAGAATTAATGCAATATGGCCATCGCTAGTAATTGTCGCACCAGCCATACCTGGAGTGCCCTGTAATAGATTATCGAGTGGCTTAATAACCACTTCTTCTTGACCAATAAGCGTATCCACAACAAAACCAACGCGCTGGTTACCAATCTGTACAATCACCACGTGACCGTGACCAGTACGCTCTTGGACGTTTTGCGATTTAGATGCCAACCAGTTTTGTAAGTAAAATAGTGGGATAGATTTCTCACGCACAATAATCGTCAGCTGACCATCTACCACGTTTGTACGACTAAGATCCAAGTGGAAAATTTCACTCACCGAAGCCAGTGGTAGAGCAAAAGGATGACCGCCAACACCAACCATCAGAGTCGGTAAAATCGCTAACGTTAGTGGTACTTTGATCGTAATCTTAGTGCCCTTGCCTAGCTCAGAATCGATATCGATTGAACCGTTTAAGGTATTGATCGCCGTCTTAACCACGTCCATACCCACACCACGACCAGAGATGTCAGAAATTTTATCTTTACTTGAGAAGCCAGGTGCGAAGATGAGGTTGAAGCACTCTTTATCTGTTAAACGTGCCGCCGCATCTTCATCCATCATGCCACGCTTCACCGCGATGCCACGCAGTTTGTTCGGGTCCATACCGCCACCATCATCTACGATGGATAGTTCAATATGGTCCCCTTCTTGCGATGCTGACAAAATCACTTTACCTGTGCGTGATTTGCCTGCCTTCGCGCGTGCGTCTGGCATTTCAATACCGTGATCAACCGAATTACGCACCAAGTGAATCAACGGATCGGCCAATGCTTCTACAAGGTTTTTATCGAGATCGGTTTCTTCACCGCGCATTTCTAGCACGATGTCTTTATTTAGGTTACGAGCCAAGTCACGGACAACGCGCGGGAAACGGCCAAACACTTTCTTAATTGGCTGCATACGCGTTTTCATTACCGCGCCTTGTAGATCCGCAGTTACCACATCAAGGTTAGCGACCGCTTTGGACATCTCTTCGTTGTCGCTATTCAAACCAAGGCTTAATAGGCGGTTTCGAACCAATACGAGCTCACCCACCATGTTCATGATGGTATCAAGCGTCGAGGTATCAACACGAACGGTTGCTTCAGCCTGAGGTTTTTTAACCGCTGGTGCTTTGACTTCTTCTTTTACCGCGACTGGTTTAGATTCTGGCTTTGGTGCTGGCACTGCTTGAACGGGTGCTGGCTTAGCAACAGGCTCGGGTTTCGCAGAGCTTTGCTCTACGTTTGCTGAAGCAGGCTTCGTTGCCATATCCAATTCTTCTAGCGTTGGACCTTTACCTGAACCATGTAGCTCATCGAGTAACTTTTCGAACTCTTCGTCCGTCATTAAGTCACTGTCTTGATTTGATGAAGATGCCAGTGGAGCGGAAGGTTCTGCCGCTTTAGGTGGCTCTACTGGTACGGATGCAGATGCAGCAGCCTCTGCCGTAGAAGGGCTTTTTCCTACACCGTGCAGTTCATCGAGTAAACGCTCAAACTCATCATCAGTGATATCACCACTTTCAACTGATGGTGCACTCGATTGAGGCGGTTCAGATGGCGTTGTAGATGTCGCAGACATTGAGGCGCCTGGCGCTGAACCTTTACCATGAAGCTCATCCAGTAGCTTTTCGAATTCGTCTTGGGTAATTTCATCAACAGAGCCGACACTTGATGGTGCTGACGGTGCAGCAGGTTCTTCGATGATAGGCTCGGGAATAATAGGTTCTGGAGTAGCCACTGGTTCTTCAATTACGCTTGCCGCTACTTCATCTTCTGACTCAGGTTTGCATAGACGATGAAGTTCTTCAAGAAGCTCAGGGTCCGCAGCTTCTAACGGCTCACGATCTTGAACAGCCTGGAACTGGGTATTAACCGTATCCAAGGCTTTTAGCATCGTATCCATTAAGTTTTGCGTTACCGTGCGTTGACCGTTTCGTAAAACGTCGAACACGTTCTCCGCACCATGACAAGTATCGACTAGCTCTGCCAATGAAAGGAAGCCGGCACCGCCTTTTACGGTATGAAACCCGCGGAAAATAGCATTAAGTAAGTCTTTGTCTTCTGGGTTATTTTCCAATTCAACCAACTGCTCAGAAAGCAGCTCGAGAATTTCCCCAGCCTCAATGAGAAAGTCCTGAAGAATATCTTCGTCTAAATCGTAGCTCATACGTTACCTTTAAAATCCAAGACTGGACAACAAGTCATCGACTTCGTCCTGCGATGAAACCGCATCTTCTCTCAGTTCTGGATGAAGAATCGGGCCTTCGGCTTCGCTTGTTTGTGTATTCTTTTTATCTGCCGGTTCTGACAAAACTTGAATGTGTTCTTCGAGTTTATTTCCAGAGAATACGGTTAGGATTTCCACTAAGCGGCCTTCTACTTCATTAACCAACGTAATTACGCGGCGAATGATTTGGCCAGTTAGGTCTTGGAAGTCTTGCGCCATGAGAATTTCGGTCAACTGGCCGCGCAATTCAGTGCTGTCACCTTCGACTTGCACTAATAGCCCGTCGATTCGGTGGCACAGTGCTTTAAATTCGCTTAATTCTATGCGCCCGTGCATGAGTTCATTCCATTGAGGACGAACTTTTAGAAGGCAATCATGCAGGTTGTCAGCGATAGGAAGGCAGCAGTCGACCGCATCCATTGTTTTGTTGGCTGCAAGCTCTGTCTTCTCGATCACATAATTGAGACGATCCCTAGCGTTAGGGATTTCGTCTTTCGCAATTTCGGTCATGCGCTGATCGAGACTGAACTGCTTGAGTGATTCGTGAAGGTCTCGAGTTAACGCTCCAATTTCTTGCAGCATTGGGTTATCGGCACCTTCGTAGATCGAGGCAACAAGCATATTGGCTTGGTCTTGTTCCCCGTTTTCTAGCATTTGAACGAGTGACTTCGCCTGCTCTAGTGAGATCATTCTGAATAGACCCTTTTACGTTTAGTTCTTCTTATCACTTTGAAAACGCTAAACGAGTCATTTAATAGGTATTTAATAATTGGTATGAATGACTCGAATAACAAAGAGAAAGAGAGAGTTATAAACGCTCGAAAATTTTATCTAATTTTTCTTTTAATGTTGCAGCAGTAAATGGCTTAACAATGTAGCCGTTTACACCTGCTTGAGCAGCTTCAATGATCTGCTCACGCTTCGCTTCAGCCGTGATCATTAGAACTGGCAGATGCTTAAGTTCTGCATCCGCGCGGATGTGTTTAAGCAAATCGATGCCTTGCATACCTGGCATGTTCCAGTCAGTTACAACAAAATCGAAGTCACCTTTTTTCAGCATTGGTAATGCGGTTAAACCATCGTCCGCTTCTTGAGTGTTATTGAAACCCAAGTCACGAAGCAGGTTTTTAACAATACGGCGCATTGTTGAGAAATCATCAACAATAAGGATCTTCATGTTTTTATTCAAAATTGCCTCCACTGAATCGTAAAATCAGTGTTTTTAGTCATTTTGTGTCCACGCACTGAGCTTGGTACGTAAACGTTGCATCGCTTGACTCAGTATTTGACTTACGCGAGATTCGCTTACGCCTAACACATCGCCAATTTCTTTCAAATTGAGTTCTTCATCATAATAAAGCGAAAGAACCAAAGCTTCACGCTCTGGAAGCTGTTTTATTGATTCAACCAGTGCTTTTCGAAATGATTCATCAACTACCCCTTTGAATGGGTTGCTGTCATCGGTTTCATCCGCCGGTGAAATCACATCATCAGAAACGCCTAAATCTTCAATACCGACTAATTTTGAGCAGTTGATATCGGTAAGAGCACTATGATATTGATCCAGTGTCATACCGAGATGCGTGGCTACTTCAGAATCAGTAGGATCTCGATTTAATTCGCCTTCCAGCTCCGCAATCGCTTGGTTAATCTCTCGATTATTTTTATGAACAGAACGCGGTACCCAATCGCCTTTACGCATGTCATCTAACATTGCGCCACGAATACGGATACCTGCATAAGTTTCAAAGCTCGCACCTTTAGAACCATCATAATTCTGCTGAGCTTCGATAAGACCGATCATGCCGGCCTGAATTAAATCCTCTACCTGAACACTCGGCGGTAAACGGCCTAGTAGGTGGTGAGCAATGCGCTTAACCAACACTGAATAACGTTCAATGAACGCCTGCTGGCTATTAAATTTGCCATGTTGGTCATAGGTTATCGCTTTATTCACCAAAAGGGTCCTCTGCGAATTCGGTACGATTTAGCAACCTTTCCACAAAAAATTCCAAGTGTCCACTTGGTGTTTTCGGTAGTGGCCACGTCAACGCTTTGTTTGCTAGTGAGCTGATAGCTAAAGCGGCAGGCGAGCGTGGGAACGCATCAACGACAATTTTTTGTCTTTTTACAGCCTGTCGTACTTTATCATCTAATGGAATACATGCTACGAGTTCAAGGCTAACATTCAAGAATCGCTCTGTGACTAGTGTCAACTTTGCAAACAATTCTCGCCCTTCACGGTAGCTTCTGACCATATTTGCTACAACTTTAAAGCGTTGAACTTGGTGTTCTTTACTCAACAGCTTGATTAATGCATAGGCATCTGTGATTGACGTCGGTTCATCACACACAACTACAACCACATCTTGAGCTGCTCGCGAAAAACTGATTACCATGTCAGAGATACCAGCAGCGGTATCAATCAGCAGGACATCCATTTCGTCTTCAAGACTACCAAATGCTCGGATGAGTCCGGCATGCTGAGCGTGAGAAAGCTCTGTCATGCTCTGTGTGCCAGAAGTTGCAGGAATTATCTTTATACCATAAGGCCCTTCGACAATCGCATCTTTTAGCTCACATTCACCCGCTAAGACATGTCCTAGATTACGTTTTGCACGAATTCCGAGCATCACGTCCACATTGGCCAGACCTAAATCAGCGTCGAGAACCATCACCTTCTTGCCTTGGCGAGCCATACAAATCGCCAGACCCAGTGTTACGTTTGATTTCCCCACACCACCTTTGCCGCCAGTAACAGCAATCACTTTGGTCAACGATGGTTGTGTTAAGCGACGGAGGCCGCTTGCTTGATCGTGTATCATATTCTCAGTCATAGTAGTCCGCCGCCTTAGAGTCCTTCACTGTCACTGTTCCAAAAGTGAGGTTCGTTCTCTGTCGACTTCTCTAACAGTTCATTTGCTTTCGCAAGCATATATTTTGGTTGCGCTATCACAATGTCTTCTGGTACGCGCTGACCATTAGCGATGTAAGCTACTGGCATTGCGTTTTGAATCACTACACTGATGAATTCGCCTAGGCTTAATGACTCATCAAGCTTCGTCATAATACAACCCGAAAGTGGTATACGTCGGAAGTGATCCAGCGTTTCTTGTAGAACACGACGTTGTGCGGTAGCCGGCAAAACAAGGTAGCTGTGAATCACTTCCCCGCTCTCTTGCATTAGAGTGTCGAGCTGCTCGGAAAGCCTCACATCTCGTTGCCCCATCCCTGCCGTATCGACCAAAATCAGTCTTCTGTTTCTTAGCTGATATATAACATCGGCTAACTCGTTAGAATCTTTAGCAACTCTTACGGGACAACCCATAATTCTTCCGTAAATTGAGAGTTGCTCATGTGCACCTATGCGATATGTATCTGTTGTCACAAGGGCCACATTGTCGGCACCGTATTCCATGGCTGCGCGTGCTGCGAGTTTCGCTACGGTTGTTGTTTTCCCAACCCCCGTCGGACCCAACAATGCGACTACGCCACCACGTTTTAAAATGTCCTGTTTAGGAATATTGATTTGATCCGCCACCAGCGACAATAACGCTTTCCACGCTCGCGCTGGCTTTGTATCTTCCGGGATATAACAGGCCATCTGGTCTGCTAACTCCGGAGAAACGCCCATTCGCTCTAAGCGCTTAATCAGCATCGCTCTTAGCGGCTCACGGCGTTCTACTTCTTGCCACATCAGGCCAGAAACTTGGTGCTCCAACAGACGACGAATTGACGTCATCTCTTCGCGCATGCTTTCTAGCTCATCGGCCGATTCGTCACGCTCATCACTTGGGCGACGTCGGTCATAGCGCGTCGGGTCCAGCTTGGGCGTCGGACGTTCAAATCGATTGTCCTGTGCGATTAGCTTCGCCAAAGGTGAATCTGGTTGATATGGCGCTGGCTTTTCTTGGTTGTAGCCGTCGCGATGCTTATTTTGGCGTTGCAGCAAAGCAGAGAGCGAATCTTCATTTTCCGCTACGTGGTCGTCAGCATCTGCTGCACCACCGCTATATTGCTTAAGCATATTAGCGAATCGCTGCGTCATTGAGCCTGTTTTTTCATTGTTACTGTTATTACTGTTCAGGCTAATTTTATCTTCATCTAAATGACGATCTTGGTAACGATCAGCAGAAGACGATGACATTTGACGATGTTCGTTATAGCGATTCGTTTGAGAAGCACCGCGATTTTGCTGTGACGCTGCGCTTGCTTGAGACGGATTAGATTCACTATCTATCGCCGCAACAATCGCTACTCCACCAGCCACTTTCTTGTTTGACATGATCACCGCTTCCGCGCCTAACTCCTCTTTCACTTGGAGCAGCGCCGTTCTCATGTCTTTGGCAAAAAATCGCTTTATTTTCAAACTATGAATCCATTAATGATGCGTGAGATCAGTTACCCACGGCTTGCACAATTCTGATCTGTTTTTCATCCGGGATTTCTTGGTAAGACAGTACCCGGAGATTAGGTATTGTGTTCTTCACAAATTTAGCCAACGTCGAGCGTAATACACCGGAAGTAAGCAGAACGGCAGGTTCGCCTTTCAGTTCTTGTTCCTGTGTCGCTTGGCTTAGTGAAGACTGCAATCGCTCAGCGAGTCCCGGTTCAATCCCCGCGGATTCGCCTCCTGATGCTTGCATAGTTTGATGCAATATTTGTTCCAGTTCGGGTACCAAAGTAATCACTGGTAGCTCAGGCTCTATACCATTGATTACTTGAACAATTAGGCGTTTAAGACTAATTCGAACTGCTGCCGTCAATATGTCAGCTTCTTGACTCTTACTTGAGTACTCAGCCAAAGTTTGAACAATCGTGCGAATATCGCGGATTGGAATGGCCTCGTTTAACAAGTTTTGTAGGACTTTCACCACCACACCTAATGGTAATTGGTCAGGAACAAAGTTCTCGACCAACTTAGGCGCGCTGCGTCCCAACATTTCTAATAAATTCTCTACTTCTTCATGGCCAATTAGCTGTGATGCGTTGTTGGTCAATAGCTGGCTTAGGTGCGTCGCTAATACCGTTGATGAATCAACAACCGTATAACCCAGAGCCTGCGCGTGCTCTCGCTGATCTTCTCGGATCCATACGGCTTCCAGTCCAAAAGCAGGGTCAATGGTTGGCTCACCATCAATCATGCCATACACCTGACCTGGGTTAATCGCTAGCTCTTGATCCGGACGAATCTCTGCTTCGCCCACCGCAACCCCCATCAATGTAATTCGGTAACTGTTTGGGGTCAGCTCAAGATTGTCACGAATATGAACCGCTGGAATTAGGAACCCAAAATCTTGCGATAACTTTTTACGCACGCCTTTTACGCGCTCTAACAGTTCCCCACCTTGGTCTCTGTCCACCAAAGGGATTAAGCGATAACCGACTTCCAAGCCAATAATATCGACTGGCTGGACGTCATCCCAAGACAGTTCGCGCTGTGAGGAAGGTTCTGTACCTTCGTCTGCTGTTGCTGGTAAAGCGGGCTCTTTCGCTTTCTGCTTCTGCCGTTTGTCGATGAAATATGCCGCTGCACCGGCCGCGACTGCCAGGCTCAAAAACGCAAAGTGTGGCATGCCCGGTACGATGCCCATCACACCAAGAATAGCCGCAGTAATCATCAGCGCTTTTGGGTTGTCGAACATCTGGAAGACCAGTTGTTCCCCCATGTCTTCATCGGTGTTTTGGCGCGTCACCATCATTGCCGCTGCAATCGACAGCAATAGCGATGGGATTTGTGCGACCAAACCATCACCGATTGTCAGTAAGGTATAGATTTCAATCGCTTCACCGAAACCCAATCCATACTGCGCCATACCGATCGACAGACCGCCGACGATGTTGATAAACAGAATCAAAATACCGGCAATCGCGTCACCTTTTACGAACTTCGAGGCACCATCCATCGAGCCATAGAAATCCGCTTCTTTGGTCACTTCAAAACGACGAACTCTTGCCTGCTCTTGGTCTATCAATCCGGCATTCAAGTCGGCATCAATCGCCATTTGCTTACCCGGCAACGCATCAAGCGTAAAGCGAGCACTTACCTCAGAGATACGACCCGCACCTTTGGTCACCACCATAAAGTTGATGATCATTAAGATGAGGAAAACCACTAGGCCGACCGCGTAGTTACCACCAATAACGACGTTACCGAACGCCTCAATTACGTTACCTGCCGCATTACCGCCTTCATGACCATGCAGTAAGACGACACGAGTCGAGGCAACGTTCAAAGCCAAGCGGAGCAACGTGGCGATCAGCAATACCGTTGGAAAAGCAGCGAAGTCCAAAGGGCGACGTGTGTAAACGGTCACTAACAACACCACCATCGACAGCGCGATGTTAAAGGTGAAGAACATATCCAGCAAAAATGCTGGAATCGGCAGTACCACCATCGCTAGGGTGGCCAAAACCATCACCGGAGCACCAATAGCTGGCATTTCACGTTGAGGGATTCGTGGCAATTTATCTGCAAACGGCAGGCTTAACTTCATACTGCGAGAGATCTCAATCGATTGAAGCGTCACGTAAGCTCTTACTATTAATACGCGACCGCTTTAGCCTAAAAGTTTAGGTAGGGTTGATAATTAAAGCGTTTTAAGCAATCTATGTACCAGAATTAGCGCCAAAATAATGACTAAACACTCAAATAGAGCTTAGCTTTTGATCAAACAAGCTTTTTTAAGGCTTTACCGCTTTTCGTATCAATGGCGGTGTTCGGGTGGGATTGGCAAATCATAATCTTGAATTTTCGGGCGCTGTCCACCTCGTTTTCGGTATTGCTTTAATTGGAATACAAATGCCAAAACCTGAGCGACGGCAGTAAATAACCCATCGGGGATCTCTTGCTCGAGCTCTGTCGTGTGGTACAACGCACGAGCCAAAGGTGGTGCGGGCACAATCGTAATGTCATGTTCGCGGGCGACTTCTCGAATCTTCATCGCCATGTGGTCAGTACCTTTAGCGATCACGACTGGCGCACGGTCTGTCTTCTGCTTATAACGAAGCGCTACCGAGAAGTGCTCAGGGTTAGTAACAATAACATCAGCTTGAGGAACATCCGCCATCATTCGACGTTGAGCCGCTTCCCTTTGCAACATACGAATACGGCCTTTCACTTCCGGCTTACCTTCAGTCTCTTTGTATTCGTCTTTGACTTCTTGCTTGGTCATTTTTAACTGATCGGCGTGCTGCCAAATTTGAAATGGAATATCGATGGCAACCACAATCAATAGCGAGCAACTGATCAGCAAAATAAAGTTCAGCAAAATATCTAAAGCATGGAAGATGTTTTGCGGATACACATCCATGCTCAATTGAATCAGATCGGCCTGCGATGCTTGGATCAAATAGATGGCGACACCGGTGACCAGAACCACTTTAAGGATTGATTTGATCAACTCTACCCAGCTTTGCATGCCAACCATTCGCTTTAAGCCGCTAAGCGGATTCATTTTCGACAGCTTGGGCATGGCTGCTTGGGCAGAAAAACTGATTCCTCCCACACCTGCTGCTCCAATCATGGCGGCGGTAAACAATGTCGCTAACACCAAAAATAGTGGGAACAACAAATCACTCATCGCGCCCAAAGCGATATCAAACAGTTTTGCAGTATCGAAAATCTCTTCTCGTTGAAGATCAAATAAACGGCTCATGATGGAAAACAATGAACGTGCTAACGCCTCGCCAAACCACATCAATGAAATGGCGCCAACGATCAGCACAGATGCTGATGCGAGCTCTTTAGATCGAGCGACCTGCCCCTTTTCTCTGGCTTGTTGTAACCGTCGGGGCGTGGCTTCTTCGGTGCGTTCCTGACCGTCTGATTCTGCCAAATCTTAGCACTCCAAGCGAATAAGCCGACAAATCTGCGCCTCACCCACTGTCCAGAACATTTCATAATGACTGTATAGACCAGCCAGTATGTACCAACAAAGTAATAGACCCACCATCAAAGCAAAAGCAAAACCAAGCGAGAAGATATTCAGCTGTGGTGCGGCACGGGTCATTACACCAAACGACAAGTTAATGGTCAGTAGCGCAATAATGCCAGATAGAGACATACTCAGTGCCGTTTGGAACATAATACCAAGCCAGCCTGCCATTTCACGGAAATCAACCGCGTTGAGCGAGCCGGAGCCAATCGGCAAAGTTTTGAAACTGAACACCACCAATTGCAGCATTTTTAAGTGTCCATCGGTGGCAAGAAAAAACATTGTCGTTAAGAACATGAATAACTGACCAAGCAATGGCGTGTTCTGACCATTTGCAGGATCAACCATAGAAGCAAAGCCCAAACTTGATTGCATACCCAATATTTGACCCAGCAGGACAAAGGTTTGAATCATAAATTGAGTAACCATACCCATCGCTATGCCGATGATCATTTGCTCGGCAATGGTCATGAAACCACGAAACGAGAGTAGCTCAATGTCTTGAGGTACGGCGGGGATGGCTGGCATGACAGCGAAAGTGATGGCTAAACCGAGGTAAAGGCGGATTCTTGGCGAAACAAATCGGGCCCCGGTTACTGTCATCACCATCAACATGGATGAGATACGAACATAGGGCCAGAAGTAGTTTGCGATCCAATCTAAGACAACGCTAGTGGGGTACTCCATAGGCGCCTCTAATAAAGCACCTGAGGTAAGCGTTCAATCAAGCCATAGAAATATTCCATCAACATTTGCGTCATCCAATGCCCAAACAGCATCAGGGCCAAAAGCGTGACAATCAAACGCGGTAAGAAGCTCAATGTTTGTTCGTTGATGGATGTCGCAGCTTGAAAAATCGCAACTACAAGGCCGATAAGCAAGCTTGGGATGATAATGGCGCAGACCATGATAAGCACCATCCAAAGTGCTTCACGGAAAAGCTCGACAAACATTTCTGGTGTCATGTCTTATCCTCTATCTGCGCTTATCTAAAGGGCAAAGCTGCCCGCAAGTGTCGAGAGTATCAAGTTCCAACCATCGACCAATACGAACAACATCAACTTGAACGGCAACGAAACAATCATTGGTGACAACATCATCATACCCATTGCCATCAGTACCGAAGCGACTACAAGGTCAATAATCAAAAACGGCAAGAAGAGCATAAAGCCAATTTGGAATGCAGTTTTTAGCTCTGAGGTGATAAAAGCCGGAATCAACACCGCCATCGACACATCTTCTGGATTCTCGACTTGCTCTCCAGACATGGTTACGAACGTCTCCAAATCTTTGATTCGGGTCTGCTTAAGCATAAATGCTTTCATTGGCGCTTGTGCTGCATCAAACGCTTCTCGCGCCGTAACTTGCTCGTTCAAATAAGGCTGAACAGCTTTGTCGTTGATTTCGTTCAGGACAGGAGACATAACAAAAAAGGTCAAAAACAGCGCAATACCAATAATAACCTGATTAGAAGGCGTTTGTTGCAAACCCATTGCCTGACGCAATATCGACATCACCACCACAATTCGAGTGAACGAGGTCATCAGAATCACCATGGCAGGCAAGAAGCCAAGCATGGTCATTAACGCTAAAATTTGTAGTGTAACCGAGTAGTCTTCACTGCCATCAGGGTTCGTGGTCATGGTGAATGCTGGAATACCACCGCCACTAGAAACGGACATAGCACGGCTAGCACCAGTATCACTTTGCATAGCCTGAACTGTAACACTACTTCCATCGGCTAAGTTATCTGGCAGCGCTGACTCCTCTGCTTCAGCAAAGGTAAATGAAGAAAACAGCACGCCGACAAAAAGTAACAACGTACTCAGGAGCAAACGAATTGGATTACCCTTTGTCATGTTTTTTGATCAGCTGGCTAAATTGAGTCGCAAAAGCATTGGTCGCCAACTCTTCCTCTTTCAGTGGCTTATCTAACTTGGCTAAAGTTTGGATCGATTGGCTAGTAATCCCAACCAAAAACTGTTCTTCACCCACTTGAACTACTGCGATTCTTTCTTTTGTACCCACTGGCAACTGACTCACTATACGCAAGCCCTTTTGTTGTCCCATCGCTGGCACTTGCATACGTTTCAGCAACCAAGCCAGCAAAAGAATCACGCCGATTACAAGCACAAGCGAGCCAAGTGTCGTCGCAAGATCCAGATTATTTGGTGCGGCAGCAAATGCATAAGGAGCACTTAGCATTAAGCTCAGTGCTCCAGTGATTTGCTTCAATCGCATTTTGATTGAACGACTCATCTTAACGCAGCTTCTTAATTCGTTCAGTTTGGCTGATCACATCCGTCAAACGGATACCAAACTTATCGTTGACGACCACGACTTCGCCGTGAGCAATCAAAGTACCGTTAACCAATACGTCGAGCGACTCACCGGCTAGACGATCCAACTCAACAACCGAACCTTGGTTAAGCTGCAACAGGTTCCGAATGCTAATTTGAGAACGACCGACTTCCATCGAAATCGTCACCGGGATATCCATAATAGTGTCGAGTTTACGACGCTCATCTTCGCTAATTGGGCTTGAAGTGTCTTTTAGCTCTTCCAGTGGCGCAGCCAATACTTCATCTACGTCTACAGAAGGGGCAGACGGGTCTTCGCCAAGAGCGGCTGCCCATTCGTCTGCTAGCTTTTGATCGTCACTTGGTTCCATTTTTCTATCCTGTGTTACGCCTTACTCATGCCATAGCATGTCTGTTTAATAAGGTATCTTAATGGTCTATATCGTCTTCACTCTCAAGCTCGGACATGATGTCTTTACCTAAGAAAGCTAAATCTGTTTTGACGACATGTGGGCGCTCAATTTCCTCAGAAATTTGCACCGCTAATTTGTCTTCCGAACGACCCATTTTTACGCGATAGGTCGGTAGGTCTTCTACAAACATCGTCGCATGTTCTGGCATTTCAATCGGGATGATATCGCCCGGTTGCAGCTCCATGAGATCACGCAAAGAAATGTCTTTTTCGAGCAAGTTCACGCGGAAGTTAACCGGACAATCCATGATCTCTTCACGTAGTGCTGAGCTCCAGCGAACGTCCGTTTCCATCTTGTCGGACTGAACACCTGCATCCAATAGTTCACGGATAGGCTCAACCATGGAGTAAGGCATAACGACATGAAAATCGCCGCCACCGCCGTCAACTTCTATATGGAAGGAACTCACGACAATCACTTCTGTCGGGCTGACAATGTTTGCCATACTTGGGTTTACTTCAGAGTCGAGATATTCGAACTCTACCCCCATCACTGGCGACCACGCTTCTTTATAATCTTCAAATACAATTTTCAGTAACAACTGAATGATGCGGCGTTCCGTTGGGGTAAATTCGCGGCCTTCGATTTTGGCGTGGAATCGACCATCACCGCCAAAGAAGTTTTCTACCAGAATAAAGACTAAACGAGCCTCCATTGTGATCAACGCAGTGCCTTTTAACGGACGAAAACGCACCATGTTCAAACTGGTTGGCACGTACAATGTGTTCTGGTATTCACCAAACTTCATCATCTGCACGCCATTGATCGACACCTCTGCCGTTTTACGCAGCATATTAAACAGACTAATACGCATGTGCCGTGCAAAGCGCTCGTTGATAAGTTCGAGCGTCGGCATTCGACCACGTACGATTCTGTCTTGCGACGAGAAATCAAAATTGACGGCACCTTCAGTGTCGTTTTCTATCGGTTCATCGACGTCATCAACATCGTCAACCCCATGCAATAGCGCATCAATTTCGTCTTGGCTTAATAGATCGGTCACGTTTTACCTATTGAATAACAAAATCTGTAAACAGTACTTTTTCAATCACTGGCTTACCGACCGCAGCATTCAGCGCTGCTTTGATATCTTCGGAAGCACGATCGCGCAATTCCACTCGTCCTGTAGGAGAGCGCAATTGATCAACCGTCGCGGAAGCAAACGTTGATAGCATAGAGCTTTCAATCAGTGGCGAATGATACCGCGCCAACTCTTCATTTTCTGCACCGCGAACCATTAACTGCGCTTTAATTTGAACCAACCTATCGCGGCTATCCCCAGTAACGTTAAATACAAATGCCTGAGGAAGATTCACATACGCGATGGGCGCAGCATCCGATGCCTTCACTTGAGCCTGTTGAGACGATTCAGCCTGAGCAGGTTCATCAGAGCCCATTAGAAAAAATGCCGCTGCCCCGCCACCAAGTAGTAATACTACAACAGCGATGATGATGATAAGTAACTTGCTTTTTCCTTTCGGCGCATCGGCCCCTTGTAACTGTTCTTCTGCCATTCTTGTCTCTTATTGTTCTTTTGAGTTACCAAGACGTTTTAGTGAGTTGCTTGGTAACCGTATGCCATTGCCGTTAAACGGCCTTTTATGCGTAAAAACTAATTCCATCACGCTTTGAAGCGACATTCAAATCCAGATTGACATCAGATTCAAAACCCTCTTCGGACTGTCCAGAAAAACCGCCACTTTGCGCGCTTTGACCATGTTGTTCAGCAGTATACCTACCTTGCTGTTGCCCGCTGTTTTGTTGCTGGACGGAAGAATCAGCCAGCTGCATACCTTGTTGCGCTAGCATTTCTCTCAAACGAGGGAGCGTCTGTTCAATAATGTCACGAGCTTGCGGGTTGTTCACTGTAAAATGTACATTGGCAACGTCGTTATTCATGGTCATACGAATTTGCATACGACCTAACTCTGGTGGATCAAGACGAATATCGAGATTTTTCAGATTCTTCGACATCATCATTTGCACTTTTTCCTCAACTTGCTCGTTGGCTAGCTCTTTAGTTAGTTGCAACGGAAGCTGAGCTTGTTGTGCAGCATCAATACGCGTTTGTTGCTGCACATTAATTCCTTGCTGACCTGCCATAGCCTGAAGCTGTCCAGCGAAGCCATGTTGGAGGTCCGGCTTATCTTGTTTATCCGCAGTCGACTTTAGCGCACCAGTCTCCAATGCTGCGTTCATCACTTTCTGGCTAATCTCTCCGTCTTTCACACCTTGAAGCGACGTCGGCACTTGCGCGGCTATCAACGTATCAGGCGTTGGAGATAATGCGACTTTTTCTCCACTATGAGCAGTTTGTGGCTGGGGTACTTGAGCCGCTGTATGCTGGATTTGCTGAGACACTGCCATAGGTCCAGCCTGGCGAGTTAAATTATGTTGTACTTGTTGCTCTGCGAGAATCTGTTTAATGTCATTAGGGAGCGCAACAAATTGGGCAAGGTCTTGATCAGGAATATCCGCCGTGATCCTTCCTTGTTTCAACCCTTCAATGATCTGAGCTTCTTGCCGAGTCAGTGGTTTTCCTTGCGCCAACTTAGTATCTATAACTTCAAGTTCATCCAAGGAGACTCGTGGAAGCGCGTCGATGTTGGAACCATCAACGTCTGTTAACAACGGCGACAGATCATTAGCTACTTCACCACTGACTGCGCTCTTAGCCGTCGGATGGCTGGCTTGTTTCGCTAGCTCTTGCCAAGCAGCAAACTCAGGCGAAAGTTTGTCGACATCGATAGGTTGACCATTCTTATCTAAAATTGGCTCTAAGTCTTGTCCTGGGATCATCTGTGCTTGTTCAAGCGAATGAACTGATGGCGTTTCATTCAAAGCCAGCTCATCAAGGTGTGTCGAAACGGTTGCTTGCTCGTGGAACGAATGCACTAAATTCGCGCTCTGAGGCAAAACTTTGCCACTATCGATGGATGCATTACTCGCATTCAGGGTTTGATTCGCTTGTTCAATTCGACCAAGAAGCTGTTGTCCTTCGCCCATCGTGCTTTTTACGTCCACTGTATTTGATGGGTTGCTCGTATCGATTGATGTTGATTTCACTTTTTCAATAGCTTCAACATCATTCTCCAAAGGTGTGCTGTTACTCGCCTTTTGTAAACTTGCTTCTTCACTTAAGGTTGCATTCGGTTTGTTTGCTGATATTTCATCAAAACCATGGGGCTCGTCACTGACGGATTCTTGGCTTTCTTGCGCCAACAATTCGTCCGAGACGTTAGCAGAAGAAGTACTGCCTACATCCGCTCTTTCTTTTTCTTCAACTACTGTCGATTCTGTTGCTACTTTTTCGGGCTTTTGTTTACTAGCAAACGCATCGGTTAACGTTTCTAAAAATCCCTTGCTCTCAGTGCTCTCTGCGGACGCTTTAGCGGACACATCAGAAACTGGCGTCTTGGTAGTCGCAGATACATGGGACAAATTCACACTCATTTAGAAACTCTCGTTCTCGTGGCTCTGAGCGTATCGCTGACAGACAGCAATACTAGCGGCAAACAAAGGTCAAAAAGACCCGACACTGACAGCTAAAATGCAAAAATCACACCACAATATTGAGTCAATTCTCGGTAAGCTAATAGATGGCATGTTTATGGAACAAACATCAACAGTACTATCCGAGAACCTGGTTCCTAACATGATGTACAGCTACTTGATTGACTTTGAAAAACGATAAGCGTAAACAGACACTTGGCTTAACAATTAAGGAATCACTTTGAAGATCACAGAATTACGCCAATATAGAATCAAAGCAGGCAAAACAGAACAGTGGCTAAGTTGGATGAAGGAAGAACTGTTGCCCTATCAACGTTCACAAGGCATGCGTGTACTGAATACTTACGTTCACACTGGTGATGATGGACATGACTATTTTGTTTGGCTTAGAGAGTTCGACAATGAACAAGCACGCCAGGCTCTCTACGAAAAAACATACAACGAGTGGTGGGTTCGCGAGATTCGACCGAAGGTGTTTGAGTTAATTGAACAAGACTCAATCAAAGTTACCTTACTTGAATCGGTAGAAATGTAGTCAGCTGCAACACCGTAATGCAATATCGAACCGATAACCTTTAGAAACTATGTGGTTTTCGACTGTAAAGTAAGGTGGAAAACTCGTCCATTTGCTTTTGTTCGCGCTTAGCTTCAGCAAGTTGTTTCTCTTTTTCGCGTTTGTCTATCATCCACTCATAGGATTTGCGTTCTTTACGCACGGTTAACCAATATTCTTTACAGTTTTCAACCTGCTCTTTGAAATGACTTTCTGCTTGCTTTTGCTTAGATAAAGTTTCATCTAGCTGGGTAAGGAATCGATTTAAGTGTCCATATTGACTTGCCGTTAGGCCCGCCTGACCACGGTCGACGAGTTGCTGGCAATAATCAAGCCGATACTTTTCAATTTGTTCAACCTGACGGTAATAATCTTCGAGTTCAGAACGCGCTTTGTTCAGTGCAAGCACAGCTTGGTCTTCACGATCCTTAGTTTGCTCAAGTAGAAACTCCATCGCATTATTCATGCGCTATCACCCACCCAAAATGTTTCTAAGCATATTGACGCACATATCGTATGGCACCGATTCTTTCATGCTCTGCCGCAAGTATTCGTCTAACTTCGGTTTCAAAGTAAATGCGCCATCAATAGCAGGATCGGTACCCGGTTTGTACGCTCCAATCGAGACCAAATCTTGATTCTTGCGACAAATAGACAAGACCTGTCGCACCGCTTTTGACATCAAAACGTGCTCTTCAGTCGTGATTTGCGGCATAACACGGCTCACCGACTTCTCGACATCAATCGCCGGATAATGGCCTGCATCCGCCATTTCACGAGAAAGTACAATATGGCCATCAAGAATAGCTCGCGATGCGTCCGCTATCGGATCTTGCAAATCATCCCCTTCGGTCAACACGGTAAAGAACGCCGTAATCGAGCCTTGTTCGGCACTTCCATTACCCGCTCGCTCAACCAGCGCTGGCAGCTTGGCAAATACAGAAGGCGGGTAGCCTTTCGTCGCTGGCGGCTCACCAACAGAAAGTGCGATTTCACGCTGTGCTTGTGCAAAACGAGTCAACGAGTCCATCAATAGCAGAACATCTAACCCTTGGTCCCGGAAGTATTCAGCAATCGTTAATGCCGTTTGGCACCCCTTTAAGCGCATTAGAGGTGAAGCATCGGCAGGCGCCGCGACCACCACTGAGCGGCGACGACCGTCCTCACCCAAGATCTCTTCGATGAACTCTTTAACTTCACGTCCACGCTCACCTATCAGGCCGACGACCACAACCTGTGCGGTGGTGCCTCGCGTCATCATGCCAAGCGTGACCGATTTACCCACACCAGAACCTGCAAACAGACCGATACGCTGACCTTTACCAACCGTCAACAAACCATTGATGGCTTTTAGGCCAACATCGAGCGGTTCAGAAATTGGTTTTCGAGCCAACGGGTTGATTGGTTCGGCATTAAAAGAGGCACGGTGATCGGTATACAAAGGGCCAAGTCCATCAAGTGGATTCCCAACCCCGTCTATCACGCGCCCAAGTAACTCCATGCCGACAGGCAAACCAGCGTCACTGGTTAAAGGGGTGACTCTCGCGCCAGGTAAAATGCCCGTAATTTGTTCGCTTGGCATTAAAAATAGGTTGTCACCTGAAAAGCCGACAACCTCGGCTTCCATCTGACCTGACATGGTTTCCACTAAGCATAAACTGCCAATTGGTGCGCGACAGCCGGTTGCTTCCAACGTTAACCCAACCACACGCACCAGTTTGCCAGAGGCGACAGGGCGCGTCGTAAGGCCTTCAACTTTGTAGCTTTTTAAGCGGTCAGCGAGTGCTTGCATGGATTACTCACCCTCTTGATGACGGTTTGCGCCACAAAAGCTGTGCAATACGCTTTTGACGCGTTCTTCCATGCGATAATTAATGCTTGATTCACCGGCTTCAATCTGGACGTCACCTCGATTTAGCGATGGCTCAGCAACTAACGTCCAGTTGCGACAATTAAGGTCTTCTTCACCATAAGCTGAACGAATAATCGCGACATCTTCTGGATTCAGGTGCAAGGTAATAGGGTGGCCTGATATTGGTAGCGCTTCAACCGACTGCTTCACTGTATCTAAAATAATTTGAGGGTTGGTTTGTACTTCAACGTGCACCACTTCTTTAACTAAACAGAGCACCATATCCACCAGCTGCTTTTCAACCTGAGCATTCATCAACTCCAAAGGTTGAGCAAACTGATTGGCCAAGTTCATAAAAGTTTCAACTTGCTGCTGAATGTATTCTTGCCCTGCAGTTACCCCTTCAGCTTTTCCGAGCTCGAGACCTTCAGCATGGCCGGCTTGCAACCCTTCTTCTTTACCTTTGTCGTAACCTTGCTTAAAGCCAGCTTCCTGACCTTGATGTAAGCCTTCTTGATAAGCACCTTGCTTAATCAGTTCAATTTGCTCTTCGGTTAGCGCAAGTGGCTGCTCTTCTTCAGGCTCATCAAAATTCGGCACCCATCCCGGGTCATAGTTGAACGCGGTTTGTTTTGCTTGTTTGGCTTTAGGCTCGCCATAATCAGGCAGCCCCCAACGTTGAGGTTCGATCATCGAATCATCTTCATCAGGACGGATAAATCCACGTTTTCTATCGCCAGCCATGGGTTACCTATTGTGTGTTCGATTAAGAAGTGAGGGTGCTCCGCAATAGGATAATTGCGAAGCAATAGAAATTATAAGAATTCGTCAGCACCGCCAGATAGCATGAGCTCACCAGCATCCGCCATTCGACGGGCAATTGCTAAGATTTCTTTCTGAGCGGCTTCTACATCTGCCACTCGTACTGGCGGCATCGCTTCTATGTCATCACGCATCATATCAGCAGCACGTTTAGACATATTCTTGAAGACTTTCTCACGTAACGAGTCATCTGCACCTTTGAGTGCTTTTTGCAACACGTCTTGTGGTACGTCACGCAGCAACTTCTGAATACCTTGGTCGTCCACTTCGACTAAGTTTTCGAAAACAAACATTAGGTCTTGGATTTGCGTCGCCATGTCTTCGTCCTGATCGCGAATTTGTTCCATCAACAAACCTTCGACGTTGTTGTCTAGGTAGTTCATGATCTCCGCTGCTGCTTTCAGGCCGCCAATTTTGGCTGCTTGTGCACCCGCTTGACCCGCGAACTGTTTCTCCATGATTTCGTTCAGCTCTGCCAATGCTGATGGCTGAACTTCTTCAAGGTTGGCAATACGCATCATCAGATCCAAACGCACGCGCTCAGGGAACTGAGACAAAATCTCTGCAGATTGGTCTGCTTCTAAATAAGACAGTACGATAGTTTGAATCTGTGGGTGTTCATTGACAATAATGCTCGCCACTTGGCGTGGGTCCATCCATTTCAAAGAATCCAAGCCTTTTGAGCCCGTACCAAGTAGGATCTGGTCAACTAAGTTGTTGGCTTTGTCTTCACCAAGAGCGGCAACCAGTGCATTACGCATAAAGTCTTCGCTGCCCATACCAATGTTGGTGTATTTCTGGATATCCTCCAAAAACGCACGATGAACAGCAGATACCTTGTCTTGGCTGAGATCCTTCGCGCGAGCCATCGCACTACCAACACGCTGAACCTGTTTTGGTTCTAGGTGACGGATAATGCCAGCTGCATCTTGTTCATTAAGGCTCAGTAGCAAAATTGCCGCTTTTTCTTCGCCAGTAATGGTTGAAACATCCAGCTCTACTGGCATTCCCGCGGCGTTGTCATCTTGAGGTACGATATCGTTAGCCATTGTCATTCATCCAGTTTTTCACTACTTGAGCAGCCAGTTCAGGTTCATTCGCAACCAGAGCGCGAACCGCTTTCAATACATCTTCATCTTTATGAAGGTTTGGCAAATCAATACTTGAGCCAAACTCGAACAGTTCGCTGCTTTCGATGTCACTGCCAATCAAGCTAGTTTCACCATCCGCACCAATCGGCAAGCCGTCTGGTCCGTACATTTCGTCTTCATCATCGCTGGTAGGGTTAAGCAATTTCTTCATTGCTGGGCGAACCAGAACCAACACAACCACAATAATCACTAATGCACTTGCGAACCAACGAACCCAATCACTGAAGTTAGGGTGCTCCCAAATTGGTGGTTCTTCTAGCTGCTCAGCCTCTGGCTCAGCAAACTTTACACTCAATACATTCAGCAAATCGCCACGGCCTTGATCAAAGCCAACGGTACCAATTAATACTTGGCGAATGGCATTAATTTCAGATTCGGACATTGGGGTATAAGTCACTTCACCCGTATCAGGGTTAACTTGACGACGGTCTTTAATCGCAACAGAAACGGTCTGACGAGCCACCGTCCCGGTCTGCTTTCGCTCGTGGCTGATGGTGGTATCTAGCTCAAAGTTACGCGTGGACTCTTTACGAACTGAACCCTGCCCCATGACAGAACCATCTTTCATTTGAGCCACATCTTGCGGAATTGAGGCATCCGCTGGAGGCTGATTACTCAACGCACCCGGAATACCCGCTACCATGTTACCGTTATTGTAATCTTCGAGTGCGTACTCACTGCGGGTCGCAGGGGTGTTCGGATCAAAGCGTTTGCGAGTTTGTTCAACCGCACTGAAATCCATTTGGATATCAACCTGCGCCGTATAGTTGCCATAACCTAAAATCGGTAATAGTACGGAATCAATTTTTTCGCGCAGCGCTTGCTCTTGGCTGCGTTCTAATTCTTGTTCTTTGCGTCGCGCCGCAGAAGCGGGATCTTGGGAGCCTGAGCTGAGTAAGCGGCCATGCTGATCTGTGACGGTAATTCGAGAAGTTTTCATTCCCGGCACGGCACTCGCTACCATGTCGACAATAGAATCCACTTCTTGCTGCTTAAGGTTCGTGCCTGTCGACAATGTCAAAAATACCGACGCAGACGCTTCTTGGTTATGACGCACAAACACGCTGTGCTTTGGCAGTGCCAATAACACTCGTGCTTTGCGAACTTGCTTCATTTCTTCAATTGCTTGAGCCAATTGGCGCTCTCGACTGAGTTTGAGACGCTCTTGCTCGAGACGTTGTGAAACACCAAAACCCATGTCTTGCAGCAAAATATCATCGCCTGCTTCTGTAGCTTGGTTAACGCCGGAACGAACCATGCCAAGTTTGATCGAGTTGTACTCACTCGATTCAACAGAAACAGTATTGCCATCAAGCTTATAATTGATTTTCTGCTGGTCCAGATAATCCAGAACGGGGATCAATTCTTCGGTCTCATACGCACCAAGTGGGCGCATCTCCGGTTCTTTGACCCAAAAGAACAGCATCACGATCAATGCAACACAGATGGATATCGACAGCACAAGCACAACCTGACGAAGTAAATCGAGGTCGCCCACTGCCATATCGAATTTTGACGCACTGCGCTCTTCTAGATCTGGATTTTGACTCTCCACATCCACATCGGAACTTGCTACCAGTGCACCATCTGAGCCGCCTTCAGTGACGGTTAAATCTGTAGACTTGTCTGCCACACTTATTACCTAAATTACACTGGCATGTTCATGAGATCTTTATATGCCTCAACGAGTTTATTGCGAATTTGAACCGTCGCATCAAAAGCGACACTAGACTTGTTACGAGCGATCATAACGTCAGAAAGGGATACATCGGCATCACCACGATCAAAACGGGTTTGTAAATCACCAGATGCTTTTTGAAGTGTGTTCACGTTATTGATGGCTTTAGTTAGGAGATCGTTAAAATCCGCTCCAACTTTCGCCCCACTTGCAGTAGGAGCCGTATTGGTTGCTTCTACCATCATGGCGCGCATTTCTGCCTGAATACCATCAATTTTCATTAGCACCTCTAAGCCAAAAGATTGACTATTAACAAAACTGATTATTGACATAGCAATTAACGTGCCATAAGACATTAGCAATCAATTTACTTACACTTTTCGTCTTATGGCTGTTGTCTGTGTTAATTCGGGATATCTATACCAGCATCACGCATTTTGGCAAGCTTATAGCGCAAGGTTCGAGGGCTTATACCCAGTTTCTCCGCCATTTCTTTGCGTCGACCATTACACTCAACCAAAGTCTCCAAAATAATGGCGTATTCTTGATCGCGCAGCTCGCTACCTAAGCCTTCTCCACCAGTTACTGGGCGGCTAACACTCTCAGCTTGAGCAACTGGCTTAACATTGGGCACGACCATATCTGCATTTTGCACCACGTGTTGCAAGCTATTGGCATCTTGCCAATCTACGCCCTCAAGCAAAATGTGCTCTGCATCGATGTCGCCATTTTCACTTAATATCAGCGCTCGTTGAACCACGTTATCCAATTCACGAACATTACCCGGCCAAGGGTATTGCAATAGTTTTTCTAACGCAACGGTCGAGAATTGAGGCACTGGCATGCCCATTTTGCTGCAATGACGCTCAGCAAGATGCTTGGCAAGCGGTGCAATATCGCCTTTACGTTCTTTAAGTGCAGGCCACGCAATTGGGAATACATTCAGGCGGTAATATAAGTCCTCTCTGAAGTTTCCTTCTGACACGTATTGCTTAAGATCACGGTTACTCGTCGCTAACACACGAACATCTAACTTGATGCTTTTGCGACTGCCTAGGCGCTCTACTTCTCGCTCTTGCAAAACACGCAACAACTTCGCTTGCAGGTTCAGGTCCATTTCGCTGATTTCATCAAGCAAGATTGTGCCACCTTGCGCTTGTTCAAACTTTCCTGGGCATGCCTGAACAGCACCAGTAAATGCGCCCTTTTCATAGCCAAACAGTGTTGCTTCGAGCATATTGTCAGGAATCGCGGCACAGTTAATTGCGACAAAAGGACCATTTTTACGATTTGACGCGTTGTGAATATAACGCGACATCACTTCTTTACCTGAGCCACTCGGACCTAGCACCATAACATTCGCATCTGTACGTGCCACTTTATCGGCCAACGCGAGTAAGCGCAGACTTTTCTCATCAGCAACGATAGCATCACCGTTGTCATCACTTTTTATCGGTGCATAACGACTGACCATATTTAGCAACACTTCTGGTGCAAATGGTTTCGCCATGTAGTCAATCGCGCCATCTTTCATTGCAGACACGGCATCTTCAATGTTGGCGTACGCCGTCATTAGCAATACTGGTAAGTTAGGCCAATTCTGCTTGATGCTTTTGAGCAGAGCTAAGCCACCCATACCCGCCATTTGCACATCAGAAACGACGATATCAACCGTATTCGATTTCAGCTTCAACAGTGCATCTTCAGCACAGTCCGCTTCCAACCACTCATACCCTGCCAGAGCCAGAGTATCGACTAGGGCTTCACGAAGACCTTCATCGTCTTCTACGATCAGCACTTTGCTTTGCGCCATTATGATTCTCCAGAAATTGTTATTACCAAAAGCCGCTTATTGCGCTTCTGTTTGCACTCGCTCTAGCGGAATGCACATGGTGAAGCGGGCTCCATCACCCTGCTCTGAAATAAGCTCCAATCGACCGTCATGGGCACGGCAAACCATTTGAACAACTGCCAACCCTAATCCAGTTCCTTGAGAACGTGTGGTAAAAAATGGCTCCATGATTTTGGCTTGCAGTTCTTCGGGCACACCCGGTCCGCTGTCTTGCACAGAAATGCGTAACTCACCATTTACCGGGCGGAAAAAAATATCGACTTGCGATTCTTTACCAGACATTTGAATCGCATTCATGACCAGATTACTCAATGCAGATGCAATGGCGTTCGCATTGCCTAGTAGTTCAGTTTGTTCTTCTTCCACTTCTAGGCAGTAATCAATACTGTTGTTTTTTAGCGCGGTTTCGACCATCGGCTGATATTCCGCTACCAACTGGGCAATCGTAAATGGCTTAATGACTTTATTATCACCACCTTTAGCAAAAAGCAGCATATCATTAACCTGCTTTTCCAAATCGTGCAGTCGATCCATTAATTTGGTTTGGAAGCGATCTTTTGTCGCTGGAGGAAGATTTGGCGCTCCCAAATTGGATGCATATAACATAGCGCTCGACAGCGGCGTTCTTACTTGGTGAGCAAGCGATGCAACCATACGTCCTAACGACGATAAGCGCTGTAAATCACTGACACGAGCTTGAAGTAAACGGGTTTCGGTTAAATCGGTAATCAGGATCAATTGACCTGTTGTGGACGCCGAGATGGCGAGTCGAACTTTACGGCCATTACGTAATGAAACTTCGTGGCCATCATCTTCACGTGGGTCAAACACCGCCTGGATAACGTTGAACCATTTTTCGTTAACCAGTGGAATCTCAAGAATTCGGTGCGCTTCTGGATTTGCTTCACGCACTACTCCGTACGTATCGAGCAAAATCACTCCAGCAGGCATCACATCGAGCACCTGTTTGTAGCGCTCAACCTGATTCTCTACGGAATCTAAATGGGATTGATTGGTGTTGTTATCCATTACTGCCTGTCGAAATATCGCCGCTAAAACTAAAATAGCTTGGTAAGCAATTAGCGTACCAAGCTATTTTCTATATTTATCAGGACGTTAAGCTATCGACAATAAGTTGACACTCAGAGATAACGGTTTTGGATGCCAGAAAAACGATGTTAACCAGCCCAAGTGATTATTCAGATATCGTCTTAAAACTTCACTTTACCTAGCGCTGTAAGTTGTACTTACGCATTTTTTCCACCAGCGTAGTACGTCGCATACCCAGCATGTCGGCCGCTCTTGCTACAACGCCACCCTGCGCTTCTAATGCTTGGCTGATCATATTAACTTCTAAATCAGCCAGCAGCTCTTTCAAATTAACCCCTTCCGGTGGCAGCGCTTGCGGGGCGTTCATGCTGTGATCAAGGTCGTCTTGATCTTCAAAGCTAAAATCTTCAGAGAAGATATCTTGGAATACATCACGCTCTTGCTCTTCCACCGAAACAAATGGGTTGCTCTCTGGTTGGAACTCTGGGATGTCACTGTAGCGATATTTGGTTGGTAGATGGTTTACATCCACCAAGCTATTTGGATACAGAATAATCATTCGCTCAACAAGATTAGCCAACTCGCGTACGTTGCCCGGCCAGTTATGCTCCATCAGTGAGTTGATTGCACGAGGTGTAAAGCAGATAGGTTGTCCGCCCTCCGCCTCTAAACGTGTCATCAGTTCTTGCAGCAGCAATGGTATATCTTGTTTGCGCTCTTTCAGCGCTGGCATCTCAATTGGAAACACGTTCAGACGATAGAACAAGTCTTCTCGGAACGTACCTTCTTCAATCATATTTTCTAGATTACGGTGTGTCGCCGCCACAACTCGAACATTTACCTTGATGGTACTATTGCCACCTACACGTTCAAAGCAGCGTTCTTGCAATACACGAAGCAACTTTACTTGCATCGACATTGGCATATCGCCAACCTCATCAAGAAAGATCGTGCCACCGTCTGCGAGCTCAAATCGACCTTTACGGGCAGTTAACGCACCAGTAAACGCGCCTTTTTCGTGACCAAATAATTCGCTTTCTAGGAGCTCAGGCGGTATTGCACCACAGTTAATAGGTACAAATGCGCCATCGCGGTATGAAGAGTGATAGTGGATGTTACGCGCAACAACTTCTTTACCTGTACCGGACTCACCTAAGATCAACACGTTTGCTTCCGTGTTTGATACTTGCTCAATCAGGTGTCGAACTTCTTGAATACCTCTACTTTGACCAACTAAGCTGCGAAAAAGCGTGTTTTTGCGTGCACTAGCAACAACATTCACTCCTTTTAGCCCCAGAAAATCTTTGCAGTGGCGTAACGCTTCACTAAGCTGTGGGTAATTAAGCGGCAGCTCTAGTTCACCAACAAAATTTGGAAGATCATCAACAGGCAAAGGAAAACGGCCCATGACTAGAAGAGGGATGTGGTAAGCGCTGTTTAAATGAGAGATAACCGTACTCGCCGCTTGACCTGCTGGAATATTACCAACAATACAGCACGACCATACGCTAGACCAATCAACAACGCTGAGCTGATCAGAACTGACCGCTTCGCAATTTTCTCCAACAAATTCCAATATATTGCTTAAATTTAAACGACTTGATGCGTCATCATCAATTACAAGCAGCTTTGCCAAACCATGCATAAGTAAGAATGATTGCCTTTATTTTAGGTGCGTTGCGGCCAAACCTTGATTTGCGCAATTGGGTGCTAAAGAAGGCAGAACCACCACACTCAATTTACGATAGACAAAATAGGAAAATCAGCAACAAAAAAGCCATTAGGGCTACTAATGGCTTCTATTTTATTTGAATATAAAAATAAGGCAACCAAGCAATGGAGAGGTGTGAGCTTGATAGAAACTTTGCTACACAACTCGTTGCGCAATTGACAAATATATTCGTCTAGTATCTTAACGCATTGTTTTGACTATTAAATACCAACTTCAGCAGCGGTAAGATTATGAAACTCTGTTGGGATTTGGTCCCAAGCGGACTTGATCTCACGGATAATGTCGATAACGTCGTCGATCAGCTGAGGCTCATTTTGATGGTTAGCAGCAGAAATTTGCGTGATCATAAACTCATACAGTGAATCTAAGTTTGAAGCAATATCACCACCGTCATCCATAGATAGACAGCTGCGTAGCGCGATAATGATGTCTAACGCTTTACCCAAGCGCTCACCTTTTGCTGGAATATTGCCTGCTTGCATGGCTGCTTTACCTTGAATAAGGCGCTCAATCGCACCAGCCATAAGCATTTGAATGACTTTGTGCGGAGAAGCCGCGCTAAGCTGGCTGTCGACTGATACCTTTTTGTATGCTTGCAAAGAACCGCGCATAGTAATCCTCTTTTAAATAAATTTTTTGTACTGCTGAAGTGAACGCTGGCCATAACGAAACTTATGGAGCTCTTTTCCGACCTTTGACGTTTCCGATTGCATCAGCTCGACAATTCTTTTGGTACGAGTTAGCAATGCTTGCCACTCTGCATCCTGCTTAACCAAAGGATTTTGATGAATAATTGGTAACAGGTTTTGCAATAACCGTTCCCTGATATCGACCAAGCGAAGAATTTCTTCAGCATTAAAATCAATTTTTTCTAATTCTTGCGTAATTAGTTGATCTATATCACTAATTTCCATGAGTTCTTTTTGCATTTATTAACCCAACGCACTCATCAAAGCGCCTAACTGGCCCTGCATTTTACCGGTCGCATCTTGCATCGCGGTAAACTTCGCATGAGTACGCTTCTCTAGGCTTTCCATGCGGCGATCTAATGCCGCTTGATCGTCACTCAAACGGTAGTTTTGTTCTGTGAGACTTTTTTCTCGAGTACGAATACTGCCTGTAATACCTGTGATACCGTGAATCGCATCTTCTACTCGTTTAGCAAAACCTGTGTTGCCACCGAAGAACTTTTCTAACTCGTTGAAGTTATTGTTCAACTGGCGGTCTAGCATGTCATAGTTGATTTCTAGGGTGCCTTGACGTGTGGTCGTAATGCCAAATTCTGTTAAGGACTTTAGGTTTTCAGGTGCTTTATCGATTCGAGTAGAAAAGACCGATTTTAATCGTGAATCTGCACTGCGTACGGTGCTGTCACCTGACAACGGCCCTTTTTGGCCAGTTACCGGATCCACACTCGCCAACGCTTGGGAGGTTTGATAAAACGAGTTATACGCTGCCACAAAGTTTTCGATATCGTTGCGTACACTTTGACGGTCGTACTCGACACCAATTTCAGCAGGCGGTTTATTCGGTTCTGATTTGCCTTTTAGCGTTAAATCAACACCTTCGATCGCATCTTCAATCACATTGTTGTGGCTAGATAGCTTTGCCACTCCATCAAGCAGAACTTCTGAATCTTGCCCTGCTTGTACTTCTGTCATTCCAAGGTATTCTTCAAAAGCAGATTGTGCCTTTGCGATTTTCGCTTCTGCTTCATCAATTTTTTCCAGACGCTCACGTTCTTGAGGATCAAGTTTAGCGCGATGAATTTGCTTAGCTTGCGCTTCGGAAAGTTCACCACGTGCCACTTTTTCGTCTAACGCTTGCTTTTCACTCGCAATTTTTTGCTCGATTTCCGCTTTTTCTTGCTCAAGAAGCTGCTTAGCCTCTTTCGTCGTAACGTAAGAATCGGTTAGGGTGCCCGATGCGGCATTATTCCAGCCTGGTACATCTGGTGCCTTCTCTATTGCCTTTTCGTCGAGTTCAAGCTCTGGTTCTTCATAAGAGTCCAACAAAGTACCTGACGCAGTTTCTGTCCACCCTGGAATTCTGTCTTCAGGGCGTAAGCTCGCGCGTCGGTTGGCTTCATCAATGGCTTCTTGACCAGCTTTGGCTGCTTCTGCACCCGCCGCAGAGATTGGCGCTTGCGATGCATCATCTTGTACATCGTCTGCCGCTTTTTGCTCTTCTGGAGGTAGAGGATTGCCGTTTGCATCCAGCTCTTCTGCTGGTTGTTCCGGAAATTTAAGAGGACCTAAGACATCTTCCGCCGCTGAACGAGCTTCTTCAAGCGCGTTGACGCGGTCTTCAAGTGTTTGGTATTCGAAATATTTAAGAGGGTTGCCTTTTTCTGCCTCCACACTGACTCTGATTTGATGATCCTTACCAGAGAGGTTAGAAGCAAGGATAAGGCGTGGACCTTCGACGTCGTTAATAAGAGATGCACGAACGCCAGGGTTATCTTTAGCGCCATTAATGCCGCGTACGACATCGATGAGCTTAGATCGGGAACGAACATCGATATTAAAACGCTCGTCACCAAGCGAAATCTGCAGCTTACCAGGGCCAAATTTTGCGTCTTCTGGCAATACGTCAGAAGCGACTTTATGGCTCTGAGCAAGCTGCAACACATCGATAGCATATTTGCCAGCGATAGCATCTGTGGTTGCCGTGGCAGATACGATATTGTCATCGGTCGTTTCGACAGTGCGAACGGCAAATGCTTTCTCCTGACGAAAGTTCGCCATGAGATTTTTCATCGTATCCAATGATTCTCTGAGTCGCCCGTAAGCACTGATACTGGCATTAATTGTCGTGCGTTCGTTGTCGATGCGTTGCTGCTTTGGTACGCGTTCGGCATCCACAATTTTGCTGACCATGGAATTAATATCCATGCCGCCAGACATCCCCAAAGGGCCTAAACTCATCAAATCACCTCTAAAAACGACTTACACTTTTTCAGTCAACAACCCGCTGTTGGCTGTGTGCTCAGCTAGGCGACGCAATACCACTAGCATTTCTTCATCAGGAATTTGACGAATCACGTCACCGGTATTGGCTTCATAAATCGTCACCACATCTCGTCCGGATTCTTCATCCACTCGAAATGCGACTCCTTTGTTTATGGACGTTACAAATTCATTCATTTGTGCGACCAATTTTTCACGTTCTTCTTTGTTCAGTTCTTGACGGCTTTCAGCCATCTCGATCGCAGCTTGAACAGAGAAATCGTATTCGGTGTTTTTCGCTTTTTGCGGCGAAATCTCACCATTTGAATTTGCTGGGCTAGACGTGCCTATATCATTGCCATTTTTATTTGCAAACTTTGTGCCATTTGGCGTGCCGTAAGGCTGGATGTTCGATGCGTAGGAGGATATATCCATTACAATCTCCCTTCCACCTTATGGGCTAACGATAGAATCTATCGCTTTGGTGCCCCAGCACTAAGGTGTTGACCTCAGGCTGGGTTTACCACTTAGCCCAACAAGCTTAGCGCTGCAGATGGAGACTGCTTCGCTTGAGCCAGGATTGAAGTACTTGCTTGCTGAAGAATTTGCGACTTAGTCATCGCAGTGGTTTCCTTCGCGTAATCAGTATCTTTAATACGGCTTTTAGACGCGTTAACGTTCTCGTTAATGTTGTCTAGGTTGCTGATTGCGTGGTTGAAGCGGTTTTGGAAAGCACCGAGTGAAGCTCGTTGGCTGTCTACGGACTTAAGAGCACCGTCGATAACCGCTACTGCTTCTTGAGAGCCAGCTACTGTGGTTACGTCGATGTCTTTCACTGTTACGTCTTTCGGGCCACCAAAGCCGATCTCGTCTGCTAGGTTGCCAGAAAACTCAACATCACCTTCAACTTTTTGAGAAGAAGCAAATACTTGTAGTTTGCCATCTTCGCCAACAGAGGCTTTTACATCATCGTTTTGACCGTTGATGTATGTCGCTAGCTGCTCAATATCATCGCCTTGCTTAGCGCTGATTGATAGCTCTTTCTCTTCACCCTGCTTGTTGGTGTAGCTCATTTTGAACTCTGTTTTCTCACCAACAGTCCAAGATGCGTCCTTACCCTCTTCTGCTGCGTAGCTCTTACCACCCATTGCTGAAGTGTCTGAGCGTAGGTTACCCATAGAAAGCATCACTGCTTCACCTGAGTCCGCACCGATTTGGAAAGATTGAGTACCGTAAGTACCGTTTAGAAGCTTGTTACCACCGAAAGAGGTAGTTTCAGCAATACGGTTTAGCTCATCGTTTAGCGCTGTTACTTCTTCTTGGATCGCTACACGTTCTGCTTTTGAGTTAGAGCCGTTCGCCGATTGAAGCGAAAGATCACGCATACGTTGTAGGATGTTGGTAGATTCATTCATTGCACCTTCAGCAACCTGTGCAATAGAAATACCGTCGTTTGCGTTTTTCACTGCCATGTCTAGGCCACGGCTTTGTGCATTCAAGCGGTTTGAAATCTGTAGACCTGCAGCATCGTCTTTCGCGCTATTGATTTTATAACCCGAAGACAAACGCTCCATTGATTTTTGTTGACCGTCAGCTGCCTGGTTTAGGTAACGCTGTGCAGTCATCGCAGAAACGTTAGTATTAACGTTAATCGCCATAATTGATCTCCTTAAGGCTTTAGTGAATGTACCGTCGTGTCTCTCACCTCACTTAGGTACATCTCATTTCTCTCAGTCCCTTTAACGGCGACCGATGAATATCCTTTAGAAGAAATTTTCAATTTTTTGCGATTATTTTCTTTGGCTTACTGAAATGTGATGAAGCTCTAATGTCGTGATTCGCAGAAATCCTGGGGCCCCAAAAGACAGAAAAAAACCCAGCCGAAGCTGGGTTTACTCGCTCATCTCTCACCACGAGCCAATGAGGTTCTCGTCTTAGGTTTGAAATTAACCTAGCAGACTTAGCGCTGAGTTTGGCGCTTGTTTCGCTTGCGCAAGGATTGAGCTTGACGCTTGCGATAGAATTTGTGACTTGGTCATTGCCGTCGTTTCTTTCGCGAAGTCAGTATCTTTGATACGGCTCTTCGACGCATTCACGTTCTCGTTAATGTTGTCCAAATTGCTGATTGCGTGGTTGAAACGGTTCTGGAATGCACCCAGCTCTGCGCGGTGGCTGTCTACGTATTTCAGTGCTGCATCGATGATAGCAACAGATTCTTGTGCGCCACCAACTGAGGTTACGTCGATAGTATCTACCGTTACTTTTTTACCTTCGCCCAAACCTAGCTCACCAGATAGGCCGCCTGAAAACTCGACTTCGCCTTCGACTTTGTTGTTGCCAGCGAAGATTTGCAGTTTACCGTCTTGGTCTACTGAGGCTTTCACTAGGTCAGTTTGACCGTTAATGTAAGTCGCAAGCTCTTCGATATCGTCACCCGCTTTTGCGCTGATGTTGATTTCTTGCTCTTGGCCGTA
>NZ_JAWOTX010000014.1:0-139682 GCF_033339115.1 Vibrio sp. 947
GTGTGCCATGGATTCTGAGTACCTATTGAAGGTGCTAGCAAGCCTTTATTGATGGGGATGTTCATGATTTTTCCGTGATTCGTATCACTGTTCATGATTGTGCTCTTCGCGCAGTGCTGTAGTATTAGTAACGTGTTGTTAATACTAAATATAACCAATTGAAACCTGGACGTTGCATTACTTGTAGTTCGATGAAATGTTATCCCGCAAGACGTTAATTTGGAGAAAAGAATGGATTCAAACTCACTATTATTATTTGTTGTCGCTTGTCTCGCTATCAACATGATTCCTGGACCTGATGTAATTTATATTGTTTCCAATACAATGAAAGGTAAATTATCTGCTGGGCTGAAAGCGGCTCTGGGGCTTGGTGTTGGTTACTTTTTTCATACACTAGCGGCATGTTTAGGTTTGTCAGCAATAATTCTGAGTTCATCTTTGGCTTTTAGCGTTGTTAAATGGTTAGGGGCCGCTTACCTAGTTTATTTAGGTGTTCAGTCATTACTGTCTATGTGGCGTGGAGAAAGTAAAATCGTTGAAAACAAAAATGTTGATAATAATAGAAATGTGTTTGTTCAGGGGGTTATCGTCAGCGTCTTGAATCCAAAAGTAGCGCTATTCTTTCTCTCGTTTCTGCCTCAATTTATTGATACGTCTGCAAGCTCAACATCAATGCAATTATTAGTACTTGGCTTGCTGTTCAGCGTACTTGCGACGACATGTAACGTTTTGTACGCCTCTGTGGGTAATTGGGTATTTAGTCGTCCACACTCTCAGCGTTATTCAAGAACTCTTGAAGGTGTTTCAGGTATTCTACTTATCAGTCTAGCGAGTAAAGTGGCATTTAGTGATCGTTAGATACAGGGCATTTTATTCTCGTGATTATTATATGGCTAATGTTTGCTCAATCTATACGCTAAATGAGTGCTATTGCATAGTTTGAATCACAAATTTCAAAAATACCAATAAGTGAACGTATTTATTTATAGTATGGTTGGCGCGATTTTATCGTAGCTAGGTTAATAACATGAAAAATAAAGTAATTCTGTGTTCCGCATTCCTTTTGGGTTTGTCAGGTTGTGCTTCTGTTCCTACTGTTGATTCGACAGTATCAAATCAAATGAAATCATTTGAAGCACCTCAAAAGGGGAACGCAGGGATTTACATTTACCGAGAAGATGCTTTTGTCGGAGCAGCGCTTAAAAAGTATGTTTACGTCGATGGGGAATGTATTGGTGAAACCGCTCCTGGTGTATTCTTCTACCATGAGGTCGAAGGCAATAAAGAACATCAAGTAAGTACAGAGTCTGAGTTTTCTGAAAATCACTTAACTATCTTAACGGAAGAGGGCCGTAATTATTTCGTTAATCAATACATTAAAATGGGTGTATTTGTTGGTGGTGCGGGCGTAGAACTCGTAGACGAAAGCAAAGGTAAAGCAGAAGTACTAAAAGTCGACATGGCAGAAAAAGGAAACTGTTCTTCGATCTAGTTTTACAAACAGACCGCTTTTTAGATTAAAAAACACATTATCAATGTAACCCAACGCTTGATGAGATCCATTCAGCGTTGGGTTTTGTATTTTTGGCAAACAGTATACCTATTTCAGACCGCATGATTTGCCACCTCCTAGCTTGAGCCCACTTATTGTTCAAAGAATCTACTTGTGAAACGTGAATTTTCGAGAGGATTTCGTAGGGAGCAATCCTACAAACGCGATTAACAGATATGCCATTCCATCATTAACCTTGTCGAGTGTATTGCTAAACTAGGTAGCGGTGTGTCTCCTCTCATTAAACAAATAATAGGTATATCAGTTTTAGCTTCTATGCCTTTACATCATGCACTCGGAGCGCAATTTAAAATCAAAGGGCTAACACCAATATTAGAGAAAAATCTTGAAAGTCACCTTACACCACTAACGAAACTCTCTGTTTCAAACATTAACTCAAATCGACTAACGCAGATGGTTAATAATGCGTTAAACCCTTATGGCTACTATCATTCCGAGCTCAATGTTCAGAGATCAGAGAATGATCTCATCACGCTTGAGGTTGACGCGGGGGAGGTGATGTTGGTCAAAAAATCTAATATTGCTGTGTCGGGAGAGGCCAGTAACGATCAGGATTTCATCGAACTAATCAATCAAGCTCAACTTAAACAAGGGCAACCGTTGCTTCATTCTGAGTACGACACGCTAAAGCGAAACTTGATTTCATTGGCTCAGCAAAAAGGTTATTTAGATGGACGTTTTATCGAATCGTCTTTGGAAGTCATTCCAAGTTTGAATCAAGCCCATGTGAATCTGCATTTCTCTAGTGGTTCTCGTTACCAATTTGGAGAGCTCTCTGTTCTTACGTCGGGTATCGAAACGGCTCGAATAGAAGCGATGAGAACATTTGAGTGGGGCGACGATTTTGACACTGTGAAATTGAGTCAATATCAGGCCGACCTCTCCAGTACTGATTGGTTTCGCAGTGTGATTGTGAAAGCGGATTTCGAGGAGGTATCCGATGGTCATAAGGTGCCGATAGAAGTGCTCGCAGAGCCGAATTCACGCAATATTGTGCAAGTCGGCGGTGGGTATTCGACAGACTTGGGATTACGCGCTTCACTAAACTGGACCAAGCCTTGGTATAACGCACGTGGACACAGTTTTGAGGCACAAGCGTACGCTTCCAAACCGGAACAATCGCTATTACTTGGTTACAAAATTCCCACCCAAAATGTTCTAACGGATTACTACGGGATTCAGTTTGAATCTAAGCATGTCGACTATCGAGACACATCGAGTTTTTCTAATGATTTATCGTTTGAAAAACACTGGCAGTTAGACAGCGATTGGCAAAGCACCATGCACGTTCGTTATTTGCAAGAAAGTTATCGACAAGCGTCGGAGAATAACGAATCACAGTTGTTATTACCGGGGGTGACATTTTCACTGCTTGATCGCAAGAACGATCAATTAGAAGTAAAGCACCGTCACGTTTACTCATTGGAATACTCAGACCCTAATTTTTTCTCGGATTCTCGTTTGCTGCGCATTGAAGGCAACAGTGTGCTGTCGTGGGATATTAGTGAAAAACACAAGTTTCACTTTCGTTCCAATGTCGGTATTAATGTCGCTGACACTTTGAGCGATATTCCATCATCATTACGTTTCTTTGCGGGAGGTGACGGCAATCTTCGTGGTTATGGTTATGAGTCTATCTCTCCGAGAGACGAAAATGGCGATTTAACCGGTGCTCGTTACATGTTTACTGCTGGGTTGGAATATCAATATCAGGTCTACCGCCAACTGTGGCTTGGGGCATTTTATGATGTTGGTGATGCCTTCAACAAAAGGGTGGATTGGAAAAGTGGAACAGGGTTGAGTTTGATATGGAACTCAAAATACGTGCCTGTCAAAGTGGACTTTGCTTATGGTTTAGATGCCCCACAAGGAGACCAATTCCGCGTTCACTTCTCACTAGGCACGCAGTTTTAGCGTGCATTAAAAAGGCTCTCATCCTTGCAGATAGAGAGCCTTTTTAAGTCTTGATTGTTTAGAGTTCGAACTCACCATTCAGTTTCTTGAATATCCAATTAGGCGCCTTATGCCATCCACCATAGTTTGGATTCTTAGTATGGATCTCATTCATTGATTGCCACTGAGTTTGGCCTTGTCCATCTCGAGATACTCGCCAAAACAGTTCATCTTGTTGTCGAGTTAAGTAGTGCATGACATGTTCTGCAAAGGCTTCGCTTTGGACCAACACACCAAATTCCACATTGAGGAAATCCGATCTTGGGTCGAAGTTTGATGAGCCGATATAAGTCAGCCGATCATCGAGTATCACCGTCTTATTGTGATAATAAGTATCCGCATGGAAGTAATGGTCATCATTTTTCGCTTGGTTTTTGTACTCAAGTATATGAACGCCCTTATCCAACAAGGTTTGGCGGTGCTCCTCGTAATAAGCCGGAATAAAGCCAGAATCATTAGATGCAGACGAGTTCGTCATTAACGTGATGTCCGCTTTTTGCTCCATCAAGGTATCAATAAAGGCAAATTCACCATCACTTGGTACCACATAAGGCGTTGATATCACTGCTTTGGATGCAGAGGTTATTTGTTGCCAAACTTGGTGTTCTGTACGTTTTCTAAAGTAGGGTTTGTTGTTTTCTAACTTGTTTAATGAGTCGAAAACGGGGGTGATTTGCGCAGCGATGAAGTCGGGACTGGTCAGGTGTTTAACCTGTTTTTCAACTTCAGCCAGAATGATGCTTTTGTCTTTCTCACCTTTATTAAGCGCTTTAGTAAACGCGGAATAGTTTGGGGTAACGTTAACGATGTTTTCTATTGGCGTGACATGCTCGCTGTCCCAAAGTTGTTGGTAGTTCTGGTCGAACGCTCGAATAATGCTGCCTTTGAACAAGACATCCATATCAAAGAAGTTGGCTTTGCGGCTGTAACCAAAATAGTCGTCGCCAATGTTGCGTCCACCTAGAATCATCCATTGATGGTCGACGTTGAAGTACTTCTCGTGCAGACGATTGTCCAAACGTTGTTGATGAGTAGAGAAGTTGACGGCGCGACCAATCCAACCTGACTTACGTGAATCAAACGGATTGAATAAACGGATTTGAATGTTGTCGTGAGCGCTGAGATCAGCAAGCCATTTCTCGTTAAACACCAATAAATCATCGAGAGTGAGTCGAACTTGCACGCCTCGATCTGCTGCTTGCTTGAGTTCATTGAGTAGCATCAAACCAAGCGTGTCACTCTCCCAAGAAAAGTAAGTCATATCGATGCTTTGCTGAGCGTTTCTTACCAGTTCAACACGACGAGCAAAGGCTTCTGGAGCGGTAGGAATTAAGTAAACTTCGGCTTGATGCTGAGTAGTTTGCCAATTGGCTTCAAAATCCGGTTCAACTTGCGGGTAGGGCTGAGCACAGCCAACCAACAGCGCGCCGAAGATAAAGAGTAGCAGAGCACGAAGGGCGTTAGGAAACATGAGTAAACCTTCCTAATTATGTTCAAGGAATGAGGATGAAAAAAGCCAGCGAACTGGCTTTTAGGTATTCGGGAACGAGTTTTGAGTAGCTGAGGATGAAGTTACATGTGGCTAAGAATCAGCCCAAGTTCCTCGAGACCGTTGAGGCGACCTTGGCGCAGTTTTGGATCGATGCCTGAGTGATGAGCATTGTCCCAGTCTTGTGTGGATTGAATACCGCCATCGTTATCGATCAGCAATACTCGATCAGTCGCACTGTTGTATTGGAAGTCTTCAAATAAACGTTCGCTAAACCACATACGAGAGAGCTTGTTCATCATTGCTTTGTCTTTGCTACCTGGACGAACACTTGAACCATCAAGCTTTAATGTCTTGTTAAACACAAATGGTAATTCTGATGCATTACAAGCGCCCACAATACAACTGATGCTTTTGAGTAAATCACCAACATCGAGATCGCCATTTTCACCTTTGGTATTGTAAGTCCATACGTTGAATCCAGGTGTGTAGTCAAAGTAGTAGAAGCTTGGCGTTGCTCCTGTTGTTTCTTCAGTTGAAACCTTATGACGGTTTGGACCCGTGAAGAGCAAATCATGCAACGTGGTTTTGAATTGCTGCATGTTTTTGACCGCGCCATTCAGTTCGCTTTCATCGTTAGGGAAGAAGTCAGCCAGAGCAAGTAACTCAGTGGTTGAATCGGAGTTCCCCAAACCGAAAAACAACTTAGTCATCGCCTCATAAGCGGTGCTAGGCAGCAGTTCCAATAAGTTAGAAAGATCGAGTTCAATCGAAGCTGAATCGCTGAGTAATGAACGATATTCGGTGCGTAAACGGTTTAAGTTCGTTTCCGATTCTAGCCACTCCACCATGTATTCGACGATTAAGTTTTCGTCACCACTTTCAATGATTTCTGGCGCTTCTTGGCTCAAGATTTCAATAATAGTTGGGATCAAAAATGTCAGGCTCGGCAGCATGCCCAGAGTATTGCTTTCTGCACTGTTTGAGCCAATTACCGTCGGTACGATCCATTCACTCTCAATCGCTTGTTCATTAAAGTGATAGCCTGGTACTTCTTTCACTAGAAACGCTGGTGGGCGATGCTCGATGTAAGGCGCAAATGGCATCAACGTAGATAATGGGCTGTTGTCGCGTGTTGGACTGATAACCGGAATATTCGCGGCGGTCAGTACCCAGTTCTTAAGACGTTGAATCGGATCAAGCATCTCGCTCTGTACCTTCATGATCTCTTCAAGTGGTAGTAACGCAAGATCTTCAACGCTTTGCTCTAGTCTTTGGCTCTTGGCAACATCGTAACTTTTATATTCAAAGCCGTAAGCGTTGCTTTGCATGATGGCACGTTGAAAGTGCTCACCTGCGATTGCCGCATCGCCTTTTGATTGCTGTAAAATTCCCACCGACATGGCACCCGCACCTTGACCCATGAGTGTCACGTTTTGCGGATTGCCGCCGAATGCCTCTATGTTTTGTTGAACCCATTCAAGCGCGTGTTTTTGATCGCCTAGGCCAAAGTTACCGCCCTCTGGGTTGTCCAAACCATCGACCCAAACACTGCCCAACAAGCCCAAGCGATAGTTAAAAGTAACTGCAATAAACGGGTTACCATCGTCAGCACCTTGTGCAACCACCATATCACCATGAATCAGCGGTTCTGAGCCCGAGCCGTATTCAAAGTCTCCACCGTGAATAAAGACATACACTGGCAAATCTGCGTACGCTTCTGTCCCTGCTGGTCGCCAAATGTTTAGGTTCAAACAATCTTCTGATTGCGTTTGTGCCGTGGTTTTTAACTGCGGGCACGCATCACCGAACTGAGTCGCATCAATATCGCCTTCAAGTGGGACCGCAATGCTGTGCTGAAAGCGGTCTGCTTGCGCAAATTGGATACCTTTGAACGCCTCTACCGCTGCCAGCTTTTCATCCGCATCAAGAGGCGTGATGACAAGGGACTCTTTGGTCGCTTGAATGGTTGCATCGCCAATTTCCAAAGCGATTTGCTCTGGTGGTAAGGGTTGTAGTGGCTTCGGGCCGTTAGGAACGCTAGGTTTACCAGAGTCATCACTGCAAGCTGCTAAGGCAAGAGTGATGGTAATGGCTAAAGTTGAGCGATTGAGTAAAGTCATTGTTATGTCCAAAAAGTCATTTGGTGCGTACACCGAAAATGTTAAACGGCATCTAACAAGCGACGTCCTGACGCTTTGGCATTAATCCGTGAATGGTTGGATGGCTTGTTGTATTGATGGCTCAAATGGTAGGACATCGGCGACAGTTTCAGTAATCGCCTTTGTAGGATGCAGTCCTACCATCGTCTAGGGGCCGGCTCTTTATGAGAGCTAGAAACGGTAACCAAGATTTAAGGTTACTGACTCTCGAGTTTCCCCTTTGTTATAGAGAAAGGTCAGGTTGTAGTTTTTGCCGATTTGCTTATTGAAACCAGTCAAAAACGCCCATTGATTAAGATCTACACCAATGTCGTAATCGAATTCGATATCACCGCTTTTTACATGCCCGTCCATTCGAGCGTCCAGTCCTTGATATTCTGCTCCGACAAAGAACTGCGTGCGATAATCGACAAGTTGATAACCCAACATCGGCTGTACAGTAACAATACCGTCACCCCAGTCATCCAAGCCTTTTAAACGTGTCTGAGAGTACGTGCCAGTTACAGAAGCAAAGAACTCTTTGTAACCAACCGAGAGTGTCGTGCCGACACCGCGCAAATCGTATTCAAGGTGAATGGGTACGTTCAGTCGCCCGCGATTACATAGGGCAGACAAACCATCACAAAACTTGTCGCCTAAGCCCGGTAGACGATCATTAAGCTTGTCTTTTAGATACTGGCCACCTTCGCCTGTGTATCCCGCATCCACGTTCGCATCGACATTGATTTTGCCGACGTAACCAAACACGTTCCAAAAAGGAAGGATGTTCACGTCACCACGAATACTAAAACTCTCTGCGTTCACAATCCCGACGGTGTCTTCTGGGTCGAATAGGTCGTTTAGACGCACGCCATCAATAGTGAAGTCATTGAATGGGATGTTCATATCTTGGTTACGGTAAGCCATTGATACACCAAACGGCAGCGGTAAATCGATGCCTTGTCGACGCACCATATCGCCCATTAATGGGAAGATACGATCAAGTTTTACACTGGCTTCTTGCATGCGTGGGTCAGAAGCTTCGTTCAAGCGCTTCTCATCCAACACTTGCACACCAATGTCATCCTCATAGATGGCAACAGGTTTAAGAGTGCTGACCATTTTCAGTGGTTTGTTTTTGCTTGAGCCAACAATTTCAGTGTGTTTGCTCGCAATCACAAGTTTGCCAGAATCCAACTTTTGAAAGCGGATCTCTTGATGGTACGTATCTACCTTGTATTTGTGGTGTGTGAACGGCTTTTCGTTAGTGATGACCATGCGTTTTGGTTCACCGTTAACGAGTTTGATATCGACGCTTAAGAAACGGAAATAGGCGATGTCTTGTGGAAGCCCGTATTTTGAGTAGTTGAAGCTGACAATGACATTACCGTTTTGATCTTCTCTTGCTCGTACCGATGAAGAGTCAAAGCTCTCTGCGTAATTACGCAGACGATATTCTGTGCGTGTGAAGGCTTCGATTTCATCGAGTACTTTTTCGTTCTTATCCAACTCTTCAGGGTTGTACTTGATGCGTAGATCGATATTGCCCTTGCTGTCTGTGTTTTTTACAAGGAACACCGAAGAATCACGGACTTCGTTACCGATTTGAACGGTTCGGTGAGCATGCTCTACCAAGTGCTCGCCTTGTACTAGAGAACTGATGGCCAGTTTCGGTAGATCATGGCTGATACCGTATTTGTCGAAGAGTTGGCGACCTTGTTCCATGACTTCGTTGTAAGTTGTCTCTTCTGCGGCGAAGCTAAAAGTGGGGGTAGTAAGCATTAGTGCGCTCGCTAGCACAGTAAGAGAAGATGTCTTGCTAGCGCGTATTTCAAAAAAACTCATGACGATTTCCACTCTGAATAGCCTCAAACCTTCGAGACTCAGACAGTTAATGTGTCACTGAACTTCTTGTTCAGTTAGATAGATGTGTTTGCTGTGATTGATGTTGTGAATGCCGTGTTTTTAATTGCATTTCGTAAATCAATGAGAGGATTTTATGGTGGGTAGAGAAATCCCGTTAATCGCTTTTGATGGATACTATCCTCGCTTTCAGGGTGAGGCAGGAATAGGGCAGTGAACAAAGCAAAAAGCCCCGCAGAGCAAAAGCAATGCGGGGCTTTAGTTTCAAGAACGGAGGTGACGCTTAGGCCGTGACGCGAATACGGAACAGGTCGGTAAACAACTTGGCAATCATCAAAATGATCATAATGTTTACCAGCATCAGCAATGGTGTTTCAATTCGATACACTGGGGTTAAGTTGAGCGCACCCGATGTCAAAACAACCAATAAGTTAATACCTAGGATTCTATGTACTATCAGTTTTGGTGTGGAAAAGACCTTCCAAATCACGATGATGTTGATGAAGTAGAATAAGGCAAGTTGCCATAGCTCGGTCATCATTGGCATTAAGAAAATGTATTGCAGAAGGATTACCGTCCCCGTGCCTATTACTCCAAAAAAAGCATCCTTAATAATGCTCGGAGGCATGGTAGGAACGAGTGATGAGAACACACCTGCCAGCATCGGAAAAATGAATCCACCGGGAACAGGAAGGTAAATCCAGATCAGCAGTGACGTCACGAACATGGAGACGCCTTGCAGTACCTTTCTACCGTCTTCATTCAAATGCTGGATGAAGGTCCGGTGCTCATGATGCCAGACAGTATTGTTATCTCCTTGAATGACAAAAGGGACGTCGCCAACAAACGATGTACTCGGTTTTTTAATATCAAAGCTTTGAAGTTGCTGTGCTAACGTCGGCCAATCGATCTCGTTACGTTGCGGCTTATCGGCTTGTTCTAGCAATCGGTCTTGGAGCTGTGCCATCTCATTTAAACGCGCGCGCCATAGCTGACGATGCTCTTTTAAACGGTAGCTACCAGTAAGCGGTAAACCGAGCAATTGGAACATTTTTTCTATGTTGGCAGTATTGGTTTCCACTGCTTCGATATCAATGTGGTGAGGGTTATTCATGGCACTAAGCATCACCTCACGGCTTGTCTCAAAACGCTGAATGAAGTTTTGTTCCGTGTTTACTGGCCACACTAAGCGATACACAACCGAAAAGGTGATTACACCAAGAATCGTCTCCTGCATACGAAGGACGGCGAAGTGGAACGTTGCTTGATTGTCAAAGCCACCCATACAGGCGACAATTGAGCACACTGCAAAACCAATCGTAAACACATAGCCGTACTTCTCGTCGCTCGACATAAATATGCACACACCCAAAAACAAGGTGAAGAAGGTGAGGAACAAAAAGCGGTCTTGAGAGAACATCGCGATAAGAAAGAAGGCATAACCGATGCCCAATAAGGTTCCCAGCAATCGGTTATTACCTTTGTTTATCGAGTGTGCGAAGCTTTCGTTCAATGCCATCACCGCGACCGCAATTGCCGCCCAGTAAGGTTTCTCCCACTGAAACCATAAGGCGAGGCAGATCGCGATAACGATAGAGAGCGCAGCTTTGATCGCTTCTTTGGTAGAGGCGCTGAACATAACAATCACCGAATTATTTAATGATTTTGATAGAAGCCGTCATACCCACGCGAAGTTGCAGATCGTCTGGCAGTTCATCCAGTTTTACTTTGATGGGAATACGTTGAGCCAAACGAATCCACTGGAAGTTCGGATTGACGTTTGGCAGGAGATCGTTGCCTGTGCTGCCATCTTGCTTTGCAATACCGTAGCCGATGCTTTTGATTTCACCTTTTAGTTGCACATCGTTGTGCATCATCAAGGTTACGTAAGCGGTGTCTTCAGGATTGACGCCTACCAGATCTGTTTCTTTGAAGTAACCTTCTATCCAGAAGCTGTCTTCATCAATTAAGGCTACGACCGGAGAGTTGGCGACCACTTGAGAACCGACGCGTAAGTTCAAATTAGTGATGTAACCATTCGTTGGTGCATAAACTTTGGTGTAATCAAGGTTCAGCTTGGCTTCCTCTACATTGGCTTTTGCGAGTTCTACGTTGGCAACCGCTGTTTCTACCGCATTGTTTAGGTTGTTCAATGTCAGTACCGGTACGGCTCCAGGTGTGCGCTTTTCTAACTTAAGTGCGCGCTGCTCTTCGTTTTTTGCTTTTGCTAGCAGAGCAACCGCTTGCTTTTGAGTCGCCAACGCTTTGTGGTATGCCGCTTTATAGATGCTAGGGTCGATCTCAAACAGTAAATCGCCTTGTTTCACTTGCGAGTTGTCTTCGACATACACGTTAATGACTTGTCCTGTCACACGCGGCGTGATTGAGACAATGTATGCACTGACTTGACCGTCTCGTGTCCAAGGGTTGCTTGAGTACGACTGGTAATAGCTGAAAATCACACTGCCAGCGGCACAAAGCAGTAGCAATGTGATGAGATAACGTTTAATCACGGGGTTTGCCTCAAAAGATGGTAATGAATCGACCAATAACGCCAGTAAAAATCACAATTAGGCTCAGCTCTGCGAGTGCAGGAAATGCAACGTATTTGTGGATACCCAGTTTTGTAGCAATGGTTCCGACCAAAATGGTGAGCATGTAAGCCAATGCAATAACCAGCAACAAGGGTGGGAAGTAAACTTCGCCCCACACAAGTTCATGTGGCATTGAGTTCATGGTGTTTTTCTCTATTAACTTGATGAATGGGAAGATAAGGCAAATGATGGCATCCGTGATAATCGCTTTTGGAGGATCTAATCCATCAAATTAAAGGTGCTATGCGCTATATAGAGGGAATGATGCAACCAAACCGCTTTTTGGAGAGCGAAAACAAAAATTAAATTATTTTTCGATTTATCTGGTGTTTATTGCAGAACACTAAGTTATTCAATTTTCGACAATTATTGTTCAATGTTTGCGTTTGAATATACGAAGTGATGGTTTCATCCTTCAAATGGGATTACGAGTTGTGAGTTTTTGTTCCTAATATTCGCTTCGAAGCAAACGAGATGCTTTTTAAATTAAATAATCCAACAAATATGAGTGACAGATTATTCGTTAGATTATTTGAGTTTTATATTTATTAATAAGAGTAAAATTGTCATGGAAATTATTTCTAACCTTTTTGACATGGCACCATTTGTTGCTCTCTTTATTACGCTCTCTCTCGGTTATATGGTTGGTAAAATCACCATTGGTCGATTTGTTCTTGGCGGTGTTGCCGGAACATTATTAATGGGTGTAATTATTGGGCAATTTGGTGTTCATATTGATCCCGGCGTAAAAAGCATTTTCTTTGCGCTCTTTATTTACGCGGTAGGGTATCAAGGTGGTGCGCAGTTCTTCAAAGCATTGAACTTTAGAACCATCAACATTCTACTTTCTGCCGTGGTTATGACGGTTTCAGGTCTGTTTTGTGTGTTAGCGGCAGCTTGGATGTTTGATCTAGACAGAGGTACGGCAGCTGGTCTTGCAGCTGGTGGTTTGACTCAATCGGCAATCATCGGTACAGCGGGTGATGCGATCGCACGTCTTGGTGGTGTGACAGAAGAAGCGAAACACCTAATGCAGACCAACGTTGCAGTCGGCTATGCAGTTACGTACATCTTTGGTTCGCTTGGTCCAATTCTTATGGTGACATGGGTATTCCCAACACTGATGAAGTGGGATATCCGAGCAGAAGCGATTGCTCTAGAAGAGAAAAACTCAAATGGTAAGCGCGATCTTGCGCCGGGTGAATTCAACGCAGTAACCGCGCTGGTTACACGAGCATTTAAAGTGAGCAAAGATGGCGGGCTAGCAGGCAAAACCCTAGCTCAGTTAAACCAACACGCTCTAGCTGCTTGTATTGAATTGATTCAACGTGATGGCAAAGTGCAAGAAGTGGACAAATTCACAGCACTGAAAGAAGGGGATGTCATTGTTGTAACAGGTCGCCGTAATGCGGTACATCAGCTGCAAGATGGTTTGGCTGACAATGAGATTGCACTTCCTGAAGGCTATGAAGTTATTGAAGAAAACCGTCAACTGATCGCAGACAACCGCAAGCTGATTGGTAAGTCGCTGCAAGAAATTAAAGAGGCTTCGAACCAAGGCTCTATGCGCGGTATTTATGTGACAGACTATATTCGTGAAGGCAACTCAATTGAAATGACGCCGGATCTTGTGGTGAAGAAAAACGACGTCATCCAGCTTACAGGTACCGCAAAAGATATCAATCGCGTTGAGAAAAACATTGGTCAGCGAATGGGCTCAGCAAACGTGACTGACTTAATCGTGCTTGGTATGGGCATGGTGGTGGGCCTATTAATTGGTCTAATCAGTTTTAAGATTGCTGGTATTCCCGTCACTATCGGTTCTGGTGCAGGTTGTTTGATCTCAGGTTTGATCGTCGGTTGGTTGCGTAGCCGCAATCCGCATGTTGCTCAGTTTCCTGTGGGTGCCGCGAACTTTATTCGAGATTTCGGTTTGGCAGCATTTGTAGGCATTGTTGGCCTTGAGGCTGGGCCTCAAGCGGTCGACACCATCAAAGAACACGGTATGTCTCTGTTGTTCCTTGGCATGGGTGTAACGATTATCCCTCAGATTATTTCGTTCTTCTTCTCATATTTTGTATTGAAGATTAAGAACCCGGTTGAAGCACTTGGCTGTGTGACAGGTGGACGAAGTGCGAACCCAGCATTCGCGGCTTTAATGGAAAAAACAGGTAACGCAACGCCAGTATTCTCATTCACTGTGACTTATGCAGTCGCCAATGTACTGCTTACCCTATGGGGTCCAATTATTGTCGGCATTATTACTTTAAACGCAGGCATGTAATTTAAATAAATTCGAACACGCTTATCGCCTAATTAAATAGGCGGTAGGGGAAGTATTATCCAAATTTTACTAAATAATAGATTCAGGTAAATATTATGACTACGCAAAACACAACAATTGATTTTTCAAAATTTGCAGATTTAAGCCCATTTGAATTAAAAGATAAACTAATTGAAGTGGCACAAACTGTTCCTGACCGCGCGTTATTAGATGCAGGTCGTGGTAATCCTAATTTTCTTGCGACACTACCACGTAAAGCGTTCATTCGTTTGGGTGAGTTCGCAATATTGGAAGCCGAGCGCACTTATTCATACCTAGATGGTGGTTTCGGTGGCATTCCAGATGGTGTGGGCATTGTTGAACGCTTCGATACGTTTGCAAGCAAGAATAAACAAGACCAAGGCGTACAGTTCTTGGAAAAGTCGCTGAGCTACGCAAAAGACCGTTTGGGTCTAGAGAAACAAGCATTCTTGAATGAACTGGTTAACGCATACCTTGCATGTAACTACCCAGTGCCACCACGTATGTTGACGAACATCGAAACCGTTGTGAAGCAATACATTGCAGAAGAGATGTACGGCCCAATGCCAATGACAACAGACTTCGATCTGTTTGCAACGGAAGGCGGTACGGCGTCTATGACGTACACCTTCCAAACTATGTTCAACAACGGTCTATTGAAGAAAGGTGACAAGGTTGCGCTAATCACTCCAATCTTTACGCCTTACCTAGAGATTCCAGAACTGAGTGAATACGAACTGGAAATCGTTGAACTACGTCTGGATGAGACAACATGGCAACTGCCGATGTCTGAAATCGAAAAGCTTGCAGATACAGGCATCAAACTGCTTTGTGTTGTTAACCCGGCAAACCCAGCGTCTGTGAAGTTCTCGGATGAGACTCTGGATAACCTATCAAATTTTGTGAACAACGAACGTAGCGACCTGTTCATTGTGACTGACGATGTATACGGCACATTTGCGGACGACTTTGTCTCACTGTTTGCAAAACTGCCATACAACACGCTTTGTGTGTATTCGTTCTCTAAGTACTTCGGTGCAACAGGCTGGCGTTTAGGCTCGATTGCGATTCAACACAACAACGTGTTTGACGATGCAATGCGTAGCCTTCCTGAAGTGCGTCAACTTGAGTTGGACGATCGTTACAAAACGCTGACTCCGGAACCTCGTGAGATCAAGTTTATTGACCGTATCGTTGCCGACAGCCGTAGCGTAGCGCTTAACCACACAGCAGGTTTGTCGCTTCCTCAACAAGTTCAAATGGCGCTGTTCTCATTGAATTGTCTGATGGACTCAGAGAAAAACTACAAAGAAGCATGTAAACGCATCATTCGCGAGCGTTACAAAACTCTGTACAAAAACATGGGTGTAGAAATTGAAGAAAACAAAGATCGTGTGGACTACTACACACTGCTTGAGCTCGACACTCTGGGCGGCAAATTGTACGGACCAGCATTCGTTGAATGGTTCAAAGCGAGCGAGAAGGGCAAAGACTTCCTGTTCCGCCTTGCACATGAAACCGGCGTTATCCTACTTCCAGGCCAAGGCTTCGATGTAGTGCATGCATCAGTTCGAGTTTCGCTAGCAAACCTTACTCACCACGAATACGAGCTTATCGGTCGTGCAACACGCAAAGTGTTGGATGAGTACTTTGCTGAATTCAAAGGCTAATGAATCCAGCCTGATTAAGAATAAGCCTCGGCGTTGTCGAGGCTATTCCGACCAAATAAGCACAGTGCGCGGCATTGTGTTTATTTAGTCGCCAAGCTAACAAACTTCCCTATTAAGAGTGACTTATGAAAAGCATTATTTCTATTCAATCTCATGTGGTTTATGGCCACGCCGGAAACAGTTCTGCAGTCTTCCCAATGCAGAGAATGGGCCTCGAAGTATGGCCAATTCACACGGTTCAGTTTTCAAATCACACTCAGTACCAGCAAGGTTGGACTGGACAGAAGTTTGGGGCAGATGAAATTCATTCTCTAATGAGAGGCTTAGATAACATTGAGAAGTTAGGCGAATGTGGCGCGATACTGTCCGGTTATCAAGGCAGCGCAGAGCAATGTCGAGCGGTGGCCGAAGCGGTAAGTTTAGTCAAATCGCGTAACCACAGCGCGCTTTATGTGTGTGACCCAGTTATGGGTGATCCAGACAAAGGTTGCATTGTGGCAGACGGTGTCAAAGAAGCGATAAGCCATAGCTTGTTGCCCATCGCTGATGTGATTGTTCCTAACCAGTTTGAACTGAGCGAGTTAACAGGTGTGAAAATTGACTCTCTTTATGATGCGGTCACTGCATGTAAAAAAGCCCTAGAGCTGGGACCGAAAATGGTATTGGTGAAACACCTGCATGCACTAACAGATGACGCCTTCAGTATGATTTTAGCCACGCCGAAAGCAAGCTATTTGGCCCAACGCCCTAGTGTTGAATTTGCTATGCAGCCAGTCGGTGTCGGTGATTTGATTTCTGCGATTTTTACTTCTTGTTTGGTGAAGAAGATGTCTCCTGTCGCAGCCTTTCGTCATACACATAACGCCGTTTACGGTGTATTGGAGATCACCAAAGGCTATGGCACATGGGAGCTACAGACGATCAATGCCCAATACGAATTTGTCGAACCGACGCATGAGTTCAACGTCGTGAAAATTGCTTAGCGCAGTACCTAATTAACGGAGAAGCGTAAAGTTAGCATATAGAAACTTGGCATAATTGCTTTGATGGATAGCATCCTACAATCGCGATTATGGGGTTTAGCCGTGCCTAGCTATAGTAACTCCACACAACGAAACGGACTTCATTTTGACCCAATTAACTTCAAACTGAGTCTCTGGTCATACGCCAGAGAACATTAAATGAGACTGATTATGAATCGTTTAATTTCCTCTGGTGTGACGGTTGCACTTTCGCTGTTGATAGTAGCTTGTAGTTCACCTCATACGCTGGATGTTCGTGTTTCTCAAAGCAACTATAAAGATGTCGAGATCGCGAGTTCGACACCAAATGAGCCACTTCGAATGTGGGCCAATGAAGCGCCGGATTTTCTCTACTCAGCGCACAATCAAACCACACCGATCAAAGTAGAGGGTGAACAGCTCAATATTTTGGCCTTATCGGGTGGTGGCGTAAACGGCGCATACGGGGCCGGCGTTTTGATGGGGCTACAGGAAAAGGGGGAGCTAAAAGATTATGCCATCATTACTGGAGTCAGTGCGGGTGCCCTAATCGCTCCTTTTGTTTTCATTGGCGGTGATGCGATGCCAAAGATGAAAGAAGTCATGCTCAACATCAATGATAAGAATATTTTGGGTAAGAAGAACTTCTTAAATACCCTGTTTAAGGACGCGTTTACCGATGGTGAGAACCTCTATGATTTCATCGCAGACGCTTACCCTGAGCCCATGATCGAGGCGATGGCGCAGCAACACCGCAATGGTAAACGCCTCTTTATTGGCAGTACCCATTTTGATTCAGGCGAACTGGTGATTTGGAATATTGGTGCGATTGCGAACAGTGATTTAGCGGACAAATCTGAACTTATTTACAAGGTGCTTGCTGCGAGCGCATCGATCCCTGGTGTTTTCCCTCCACAATTTATCGATGTTGAACATGATGGAGAAACACTTGAGGAGTTACACGTAGATGGCGGTCTCGCAGCGCAGGTGTTCTTTAATCCGTCTAACTTCAACTATCAACAAATCTCAGATGCTTTGGGGTTAGAAAAAGCGCCTCAGTTGGATGTGATTCGCAATGGTGCGTTAAAAGCGCCGTATCGTCCACTAAAAGACAAAGGTTTGGACTTGGTATCGAAGAGTGTCTCAAGCCTTACGCTAGCGCAAACTCGTGGTGATCTCTATCGAATGAAATACATCAGTGAAATCAACGATATCGAGATGCAGTTTACCTACATTGATCAAGATTTCAGATACGCCAAAGTAACGAAAGATATGTTCGATCACCGCTACTTGCTGACGATTTACGAATATGGATTCAAAAAAGCCACCCAAGGGCAACTTTGGGTAACTGAACTCCCTTAATACAGGAAAACGATACAATGAAAAAAGCCGTTCTTACACTCATGATGCTTACCGCTTCCGCGACTGCATTCGCCCAAAGTGGAGCCCATCTTGACCAGCAAAAAGTGGATAGTGATATGCAGCAACTGTCTGCAATCAAAGAAGAAGGTGCAGCCTTTATTATGATTGACGAGAACTCGAGTTACGTGGCGGTCGAGTTCGTGGGAAAGTGGGAAGAGATCAACAACTATGTGTCACACAAAGAAGCGAAACAACGTAAATTGGAAAAAGTGAACAAGCAGTTCGTGTACTCTCAGGTCGGTGAAACGTTGGAGTCACTTGAGCAAAAAGTCGTTGACCACATTTACGCTGATCAACCTAAATATTTCAGTGTCGATGTCTACCGCGATTACCATGGTGACTCAGGAGAATTCAACTATTTAGCTCGTGTCGTTGAGTACAACTAAGTTAGAGAAAACCTACTGAAGCTAGTAGGTTTTTTTGTGTCGTCGAGAAGGAATTCAAACGCAGATTGTTTCCGTTACCAAGTAGCAATTCTACGATCTTGTGGTAATTTAATTAGATAACTCTAAAAAGTAAGCACAACCTATGAATTTTAGTTTTGAACAACTTCTCGCGTTCGTAACCGTTTATGAACAGCTTTCGTTTAGTAAGGCGGCGGTCAAACTCAATAAGCACCGAACCACAATAGGGCAGGTGATTACCAATCTTGAAGACCAACTGGCGGTCAACCTGTTTGAGCGAGTGGGGCGCTCGGTAGAACCGACAGAAGATGGTCATCTTCTTTACCACTATGCTAAGCAAACCATCGAACAAGCACGTACTTTCGATAAAGTCGCATTAAGTCTAGCTTACGGTGGGTTAGAGAATGTTAGTATCGCCTATTCAAGCGCTATACCACACCGTTTTCTTGTATTGCTTCGTATTCAATTAGCAGCAGATTTTCCGATGATGCGAGTTAACTTTCTTGTTCGTAATCGCAACGAAATTAAAGAGGGTTTACAGAATGGTGAGTATCAATTCGGTATTGTCAATGTACATGATAGTCGAGCAATACATAGTCTGGATGCGACGTTTTTAGGTCATTTTGAATTTGTTCCTTTCGTCCAGAAAGGTGGTGAACTCGCTTCTGTGGCACCAGATCGAGTATTGACAGCCTTGAGGAATAGTAAACAATTTGTACTGCGGTCTCTTATTGAAGAGGGAATGGGCGAAAAAGTCATCGTAAGTTCGAACCATGAAGAGGTCGACCAATTGGCCCTTGTAGTGAAAATGGTTGAAGCAGGTTTAGGATGGGCGATTCTCCCCAGAACGTTTGCCCATTCGGAGTTTTCTAATAATCATATAGAGCCAGTGGAAGCTTCTGAATTATTGGAAGGTTTTAAGTTTGGTTTTGGCCTATGGTGCCAACCCTCTAAGCAAGTCGGTGATGTAAAAAATTCAATCATGAAGGTCGTTACAGAATACCGAGAGAAAATAATCCGCGATATGACTTAGCGGCGACATGTATCTTGCTCATCCCTATCAACAACAAGACTCAATGTGAGTCTTGTTTTTTTGTGTCTGAAAAACGTTATCTTTCTAGCGAAGACTAATGTCTATTGGAAGGATATGACCCTCTATATGAGAGTATGGAATCCATACTTTTTGGCTTAATCTAATCTCGCTCAATGGGTAAGCCCAGAGCAAAAAGTGTTTTTACCATATGTCCGCTGCAAGGACGCAGATTTTCAGCCGGGTTTAGTTACCCGGCTTTTTTTATAGTAATAGAAAATGTCAGCTGTCACCCCAAGCTCTCTGTTACAACTGGCTTGTTACTTCGCTTAGCAATCCAGTACGCAACGCTACCCCAAAGCACGGTGAGTGCCCAAAGCGCCGTCCAATGTGGAGCGACTTGTTGCCAGGTTGCCCCCATTTGGTTTAGCGCTAAGAAAGCTTTTATCGCCCAAGTGCTTGGGCTTAAATCAGCAATCCATAATAAGGGAGTAGGTATGGCTTCAATCGGCCAAATAAAACCAGCCAAGAAAATGAGCGGCATAGAGCTCACTAGGACGACTAAGGTGACAAGTTCACGCCGAGGTAATAAGTAACCTAGCCAGAAGCCTAGTCCGCAACAACCTAAAAAGAACGGTAACAACATAGCCAGCAATTCGCCCACGTTGGCGATATGGTTTACGTTTAAGCGTTCGAAGCTAAAACCAAAATAATAGGCGCCGAGTAAATAATAAATTGCCACAAATACTAACGTTCTCACAAGCAGCAGCGATCCCGTTGATACTTGTGACCAATAGCCACGACCATGACGCTGTGTTCCCGTTTGCAATCCAACCGCCATGATCAACGTTTGTTGTAAAATCAGAACAAATACTGCCGGCACTACGTATTCGATGTAACCCATGGTTGGGTTGAACGTCGGTTTCATATTAAGCTTAATAGCAGAGTAATTATGGCTAGCCATACTCATGGGCACACCATCTATCACCATTTTACTGACTTTCACTTGGGCCCCTAATGTGCCTCCCGCTTGGGCCAATCCTTCTACCACGGTTCCGTACACGAGAAAATACGAGGCGTCCGCAGCGTAGGCCAGAGTCGGGCTTTTACCTAGCATTAGGTCTTTGTAAAAGTGTTCTGGTATGACTAAAAAACCGGTGATCTCTCGTTGTAAAAATGCTTGCTTTGCATCGGCAATCGTATGAAGTCGAGTGACTACGTTGACTTGCGGAGTGGCATCAACCATACGTTCTAGCTTTAAACTCGTCTGACTACCATCTAGATTAACAATCGCGATTGGTTGTTCACGAGGCGTTTGTTGTGCATAAGGCAAAGGGTATAAAAACGAGTAAAATACGACACCACCAAACACGGTCAACGTAACGACTGGATTGGTTAGAACGGCCTTAAGTTCCGCTTTAATCAGTTGCCACAATGTCATACCGCCTCCTTCGCTTGGCGTGTTGATGAAGCTGTTCGATGTTTACCCATCAAGGCTGCGGTAATGAGCAGAGGCATAACGTAACCAATCATAGGCCATAGCGAGCTTAAAGATTGTGCGGCCGATGCTCCATAGCTTGCTTGACTCACTTGTACTTCAATGTAATGGGTAATCGGCAATAATGAACGCCATGCATAAGCGAGCGTGTTCATGTCAGAAACTGGGAATGTAATTCCCATGAACGCGAAACTTGGAGCCGTAAACGCGCCAGCAAAACTCATCGCACGTGCAGGATCCATCGACAAGAAGAAGAACAACGCTCCCATAATGATACAGGCGATAACCGTCGCCAATTGTGCTAGTAGCATAACCACAAAACTGCCTTCCATTGGCCAATCAAGCACGGAATAAAACCAGTACAAGAACAACGCACCTTGCGCCATAAAGACCGGAATGTACTGACTTAATAGGGTAGTGAGCCTGGCGTATGGCTTTTCGCCCAAAAATGCAAAGCCATTCTTTCCACCATAAATGCGAAAGTGCGCGACAAGAATCAAAATAGTGCTTACTACAATACATATTTGCCAAATGGCTGGCACGATAGCCGTTACCAAAAATTGTGCGTAGTTATTGTTACGGTTAAATAATGCGGTTATTTGTGTCGACACTGGTACAGCCTGTCCAGCCGCTGCTAACGTTGTGGTGTTACCCTTAGCCAAGTTTCCCATTACTTCAACCTGAGCGTCGAAATAGCCTTGTGCTTGCGCAACGGCAGAGTTGATCAGTTTCGCTACCAAAATGTACTGACTGTTGTAAAAGACAGAAAGTTGAGGTTGGCGGTGCTGGAGAATATCTTGGTCGAACTTAGATGGGATGACCGCGTAAGCATAGATATCGCCTTCAATCATCGCATTTTTTGCTTCGCTTGCACTGGTGTAGTGATAGTTAACAGCCAGGCTCGACGACGCATCCAAAGATTGAATGAGCTTTCGAGAAAGTTGGGAATGTTGTAGATCAACCACACCGATTGGCAGATCCCGGGCAATGCCCGCAGAGAACACTCCCCAAATCATCATCGCGAGCAAAATCGGTATCCAAGTAAGGCACGAAAGCAACCACTTGTCTCGTCGTAAGATATGCCGCTGTGAAATCTTAATCGTCATAGCATTAACCTAGTGGTTGTGATTAAAGTTCAACGACAACACTCATTCCCATACGCAGTTCAGGTTCGGGTTGAGCTGGACGAGCTTCTACTTCAAAGGTACGAAGATCAAAACCTTGAGAAGCATCGGTTGCTCTCCAAGTTGCAAAGTCACCCATAACGGCAACATGCGTTACTTTGAACTCAACATTTTTATTTAAGGCAGGCAAATAGGCATCAAAGGTTGCTCCTTTTTTAAAGTGTTGAAGGTAATCTTCACGCACATTCAGTGTCGCCCAGGCATCTTCTGTATCTATCACAGTAACTACTGGGAAGCCCTGAGGTGCTAATTCACCACTTTGAAGCAGAACTTGAGAGACTTCGCCGTCGAACCAGCTGTAGATCTGAGTATCTTTCGCATACGCTTCTACTTCGGCTACGGCACCTGATGCCATGCGCGCTTTTTCCGCCGCAGCCACTTTGGTTTCACTTCTAGCGCCTTCTTTTGCCATTTCATACATTTGAAACGCAGCACTTTCTGTGTATTTCGCTGCTTGCCATTGAGTTAAAGCTTCATCGCGTTTTTGTTCTGCAACCACGCCATCGTTATAAAGGTTATTCACACGATTGTAGGTTTTTTCCATTAAATTCGCAGCGGCTTTGGCTTTCATCCACTGATCTTTTGCTGCTTGGATTTGTTGCTCACGTGCGCCTTTCTCAGCTTCTTGAGCTAAGGCGTCCGCCGCTTTTTCACCTGCTTTTGCTTGTTCTAACTTCGCTTCAATTTCAGGACTATGAAGGGTAAAAATAAGCTGACCTTTCTCTACATCGTCGCCTTTACGGACCATGACCTCGTCAATACGGCCTGGAACTTTTGAGGAAATGCTGTACTGCTGGGCTTCAATCAATCCTTGTAAGCGGATCGGTTCTGGTTGATAGGCTTGGTAAAATTGGTAGCCAACCCAAGAGACAACACCCAAAGCACAAAGTGAGAGTAAAACGGGTTTTAGTGATTTAGCTGCCATGATTTATTTCACCTCTTTGGATGTTGAAGCAGGGATATAAGCGGTATTTTGATATTGTTCGAAGCTGTTCATTTCACTGCTCAATGCGAGTAGCTTGGTTAAAGATATTAAATAGCGGAAACGCGCCGCTGAACGTTGTGTTTCTATACTCGCGACATAAAGTTGTGCATCCACAACATCCAGAGAAGACGACAGACCCTGAGTAAATGCTTTTTCACGCAAGCGCAGATTTTCGTTAGCGAGTTCAATGCTAGATGCGAGCCCTTGTACTTCATCAATGGCTTGCTGAGCCTCCAAGTATGTCTTTTGGACTAACAGCGATAAGTCTTGTTTGGCTTGGGACTTTAATGAGTCGACCTGCGAGACGACGCTTTGAGCGGCTTTGACTTTTTCGCTTCGCCCTGATGATTCAATCAGTGGAATGCTGACACCAACACCAACTAACCAGTCAGGCTTCATTTGGCTTGCGAGAGAATCGTCTTCATACAAGCTGTAGTCGCCGTAAAGATAAACTTCAGGGTAGTATTTCCCTTTTTCTGCTTTGATTAAGCTAGAGGCTTGTTTGTGTTTAGCGCTCAGAAGTTCTAACCCCGGATAGGTAAGCAGCGTTTGATCGACAAAAGCGCTAAGAGGGGGAAGACTGTCGTTGATAAACAAAGATTCAGCGGGCTCTACGGCATCATCTTGCGCGAGTAATTTACCTAATGCAGCCTGAGCGATACTCAAATCGCTGGCTGCTTTACGTGTTTCTACAGATGCTTTATCTAAAGAAGCCTCGGCTTGCAGGCGCTCAACGTGCGCGATTTGTCCTTGCTCTTCAAGCTTAATGGCAAAATCTCGATGCTTTTTTAGCCCAGCTTCAACCGCTTGCCGCGTTGCGAGTACTTCCTTTGCCAGTACGACAGAAAAGTAGTACTTCGATAAATCTTCAAAACGCGCTTGTTGTTCCATTAAAAGCTGACTTTTCGCCTCATCCGTTTTGCCTTCTGCTGCTGATTGAGCCGCAGAAATTCTACCACCAGTAAAAATTGGCCAAATGGCACGAATAGACGAAGAGAAAATATCGCGCTCGGTTATGGTCGAAGTGGTATTAGCTAAGGCACCAAAAATAGGCTGAAAAGCAGGAGGTACGTTAATGTGTGCTCCTGTGCTGTCTAGAATCTGTTTTCCCGACAGCGTGATATCGGTATCTAAACGCGTGTAATTCGCGCCAATGGTAACTTGAGGTAAGTTGAGATTGCTGGTGGCACTCTCTTGGTATTGGTAGTTCTCGACGTTTGAGCGTTGAGCTTTAAGAGAATAGTTGTTTTCTAGCAATAGCTGCCATGCGGTATCAAAAGTGATCGGTGCCGCATGACAGGCAAGGGAAATCGAGCTGCTAAGTAAGCCCAGTATCCAAAACTTTCCTGTTTTTTTCATAATGGCTGCTTTGTCGTAGAGTATTAGCTCTAATATAAAGGATTCGTAACTGAGTGTTAAGTAGGAGGGAAAATTGGGCAGTAGTATGCGCCCAGTTATATTTGTGCTGGGCGCAGGAGATGTTACAAATTTATTTCGTATATGGACAGTGAAACTCCGCTCTCCACTCGAGCTGACGAGAACCTCGCATCGTATTCAATAGATCTTTTCCACTCATTTGAGGGAACGATAACAGGACTTTGAGATCAGAAGTACCGCCTCCGTTTTTTTCATAAGCCCTGACGTGTGTAAATGTTGAATACATATTCTCTGACAGCATCGCCTTATTCAGGCATATTCCAAAGGTATCGCGTTCCATGTTTGGTGTTCCTTCTAACTATAAATGCACCTCTGTTTATAGTTTTCCAGTTTTCAGATGGTGTCTAAGTGTTTGTCATGTAGTCAGTATTTGTGTTTTGTTTTATTTTTGTCCAAACCACTGACATCAATGTTGAGCTTTTAATAGACTTCCAGCTTCACTGCTTTCAAACCGAAACTCTCATTGGTTTCGTTGATTAAAAATTATACGTTGTAAAGTCTAAAAACGCCTCAAAAACCGCTAAAATCGATGTGATCGCGATCATGATTTTAAGGGCAATTTATGTATGGAATTGAGTATCAGAGAGGAATGCTAAATTTGGTGAATGGTTGTAATTTTATGTTTCAGCTCGTCGATTAATTAACCGTAAACTCTGCGGTTTGTTTGCCTTCCTCACAGATTTATCACCGCGACAACGTCATGCTGTTAACTGAGTGTTAACGTTACGCTCAAGAGTGAATCACAAGGATGTATCAATGAGTTGGAAAACCATCAGCTTTCGTAAGCGGATGCTCATTATCATGACGCTATCGGGGTTGATAGAGCTGTTATTGCTTGTCGCCGCGGGGTTCACTTATCTCAAAATCAATCAAGAGCAAGAAATGGGAGAAAAAGCACTGGGTGTTGCCCGTTTTTTAGCGGACTCAGCGGTTGTTCGTGAAATGATCGAAACCCAAAACCCCCAGCCATACCAACTTCGCTTTAGAGAATTAACCGAAGCCATAGGTGCTGCATTCATCGTTATTGGCGACCATAAGGGAGTACGCTTAATCCACCCTGTTGATGAGCGGTTGGGCAAGCCAATGAGAGGTGGCGACAATCGTCGAGCGCTAGAACAGGGGTTGTCTTATGTTTCGACGGCACAGGGCTCGTTAGGTTATTCAGTTCGTGGTAAAGCTGCGATTTTTGACGAGCAAGGGAACATCATTGGTGTGGTTTCGGTTGGCTATTTGCTCGACCGACTGCAAGACCGCATCGAACCATTTTTGGCCTTTTTGATTTTAATGGTCATCGTAGTTGTCGTCGCTAATGCCATTGTATCCAATTATGCGTCGAGAAAGTTTCAGCGCGCCATTTTAGGCTTTGAGCCTGAAGAGATAGGGCGGTTGTACGGCGAATTAGAAGTGACGATGAGCACTATCAAAGAGGGCGTGTTAAGCATTGATGCCCAAGGGATACTTCGCTCGATAAATCGTAGTGCCTGCCAGATTCTCGGTATTGATAGAGAATCAGCGCTCAATAAACCTTTGACTGATACGCTGCGTGATAGCGATCTATATACAGTGTTAGAAAGCGGGCAGGAAGATCATGATATTGAAATATTCCTTAATCATAAGCGCCTGATTGCAAATCGCTCTCCAATTTATGTTGATGGGAAAATTGTGGGGGCGGTATCGAGTTTCCGTTTAAGGGATGAAATCAATGATCTAACCGAGCAGCTATCACAAACCAAGGAATATGCAGATTTGTTACGTTCGCAAACCCATGAGCATCGAAATAAGCTCAACACCATTAGCGGGCTAGTACAAATGGGTGAGCTTGATGCGGTGCAAAAGTTAATTGGACAAGAAACAGCACACTATCAAGCAATGATTGAGTTTTTAAGAGATACCGTTAAGGACCCGCTAATTGCAGGTATGTTGCTTGGAAAAACTGAACGTGCTCGCGAGTTAGGCTTACAACTGGTGGTTGAGGAAGGCAGTCGTCTGGAGCCCCTACCTGAGTGGCTAAATTCGGAAGACCTTGTCACAATTTTGGGTAATTTGATTGATAACGCTTTCGATGCCACGTTAACTTCAATTCGCGATGAATCAAATGTTGCGTCAGAACGCAGAAACATTGATGTGTCCGTTAGCGATTACGGAAATGAAGTGATACTTGAGGTGATAGATCATGGCTGTGGCCTCCCAAAAACAGTGGATCCACAAACATTATTTACAAAAGGCGTTTCGACGAAATCTCGTCAAAATCGCGGTGTTGGGTTACACCTTGTCAATCAGCTTGCTACTCGATATCACGGCCATGTTGAGATGATACCCAATACAAATTATGGGACAAGAATAACGGTGTACTTACCCAAGGAAGAACAAATATGAGTATGGCGACTCGCGTAATGATCATTGAAGATGATCTGGCTATTGCTGAGCTGCACCACAAATACTTAAGCCAACTGACAGGTTTGGAAGTGGTTGGAATTGCGACCACGAGAATGGAAGCAGAAATGCAACTCGACATTCTTAAGCCAGATTTACTATTGATGGATGTCTATCTTCCCGATGGCACAGGGCTTGAGATACTAAATACACTGCGTGCAAGTAACCAAACTTGTGATGTCATTTTGATTACAGCCGCAAGGGATGTCGATACGTTACAACAGGCGATGAGGGGTGGCGTTGTCGATTACCTGTTAAAACCAGTGATGTTTCCACGTTTAGATGCCGCACTGAAAAAGTATGTGTCCCAACGCCAACAACTAGACATCGTAGAGAGTTTGGATCAGAACCTCGTTGATAAAATGCTGCAGTCTCACGCCAATCAAGACAACTTGCCGAACCGATTACCAAAAGGGATTGATGGTGTAACCCTAGACAAGATCAGAGAGTTGTTCCCAAATGGCAGTGTGCTGACCGCTGATGAGGCAGGTGAAAAAATCGGAGTGAGCCGAACAACCGCTAGACGTTATCTTGAGTTTCTTATCAGTACTGGTGAACTAGAGGCTGATTTAAACTATGGGTCGGTAGGTAGGCCAGAAAGGTGCTATAAAAAAGTGACACGGTAGCGTTTATATTGATGCTCTATGCAAAATAAAAAGCGATGGCTTGTTTTAGAAACCATCGCTTTACAAATTACTGCTGTTCCGTTCTAAGAGGCTAGAAGTTGTATTCTAACACCGCTTCGATAGAGCGCTCAGCGCCAAACCAACAGTTATTTTTGTCGTAACAAGAATAGTATTCTTTATCGAATAGATTGCTTGCAGAAAGCGTGACGCTAGCCCCTTTCATTGATTCAGATACCGTTGAGAAATCGTAACTTGCTGCTAAATCAAACAAGGTGTAGTCCGGTACTTTTTGACTATTCTGTGCATCAATTTGTGCTTCTCCGACATAGCGAACGCCAGCACTGGTACGAAGGCCTGAAAGATTTCCTTCAAAGAAGTAATTTGCCCATAGAGAGGCCGTTTGCTCAGGTACCCAAACCGGCGTTTTACCTTCTTGGTTGTAATAACTGTCCTCGGTAATCTCCATATCGGTATATGTATAGCCTAGAGTGAAATCAGCTTGTGCTGTGGCTTGCCATTTTGCCTCAAGTTCAATACCTTGTGATACCACTTCGCCCGCTTGATAGTTCGGTGCATATGGGTTATTCGGATCGGTCAAGATCGCGTTTTTCTTCGTAATATGGAAGAGTGCTAAGTTACCTGAGATATCACCAGATAATGGTGCGTATTTAAAGCCTAACTCCCATTGATGACCGGTTGATGGCTCAAATGCTTTACCAGAAGAGTCGGCACCCGCAATTGGCTCAAAACTTTCCGAGTAAGTAAGGTATGGCGAGAGGCCAAAGTCTAGCTCATACAAACCACCGACTCGGAAAGATACGTTGGTATCGTCTAACTCTTCCTTGCTGTTGGATACTGCTCCTAGATAATCGCTAACGGCGTCTGTATTTGAATCGTATTTATCCCAACGAAGACCTGCAATCATTACAAGTTGGTCGTAACGAACTTGATCTTGGAAATAAACGCCAATCTGCTTCGTTTTGATATCCAAGTTTTGTTTGTATTGGAAATTCAGTGCATTACGATCAATGCTGTTGTGGTCAGGATTAAAAATGTCCTGAGTTAGCGAATACCCAAGCGTGTCTTTGTATTTTACATCTGAATCTAGATACTGATAATCAAGCCCGAACAATAAGTTATGTTCAAAATTTCCTGTTTTAACGTAGCCAGATAGTTGGTTGTCAATCACAAAGGATTTGGACTTTTCATCGGTTAAATAGGCATTTCGACCAACGGTACGGTTATCCGCTTCAAGTGCACCGTTATATGTGTTTTCCTGATAGGCATCGGCGGTCATGTAGCGGGCATTCTGTAGAAATTGCCAATTGTTGTTAAAGTCGTGTTGGACTTTGTAACCCATCATCAGAACTTCGCGTTCGTAAGTGTTCCAGTCCTCATCCCCTAAATAAGTGCTTGGTGACATCGAGCCAAGTGGGTTTTTAATCACTGAGCCAGATGCAGGCACAGTCGTGTAGATACCTGCTGATGGATCATTTTGATAGTAAACATTCACGTTCACTAATGTGCTTTCTGTCGCTTGCCAATTGAAAGATGGGGCGAGTACATAACGTTCATCTTCAGACGTATCGGCTTGACCATCTCGCTGTTTTGCCAGGCCGACGATACGGTAATCCACATTAGAATCACCAATTTGTCCTGTGGTGTCGAACGTCAGTTCTTTTAGGCTGTTAGTCCCTGTACTAATCGAGACAGAGTGTGAGGGTGTTGACTGAGGCGCCTTGGCGATAATGTTGACCATACCTCCTGGTGGAATATTGCCGTAAAGAACAGACGTTGGCCCTTTAAAAACCTCGATTTGCTCAAGAGCAACGGAATCGACCTGCGGTTGAAGGTTCCAACCGTTGTACAGCAAAGGAAGACCATCATAAAAGTTGGTGTAGTTAATAAAACCACGAATATTGAATAGGTCAAGTCGGGAAACGGCACCGCCACGCAATTCTGTATTTACGCCAGGCGCGTAACGCAATGCTTCGCTCACCGAGTTTACGCCGCGCAGGTCCATGTCATCTTTAGTGATTACCGTGATTGCTTGCGGTGTTTCCTCCGGTTCTAAAACGGTTTTAGTTGCGGTGTTTCGGTATGTTTCTCCTAGCACCGTAATCGTTTCGTGTTGGGATACGCTCTCAGTCGCATTGGCGTGGCCAGCGAGCAATGCGGATACGACGATAGCAACCGCTGAACGATGAAATCGAATCGGACTTTCCATATTTATAAATTCCACTACTTTTTCTATTTATTGATAATGATTGTTATTTGTATTCTATATTCAAAGAAATAGGAAAAGTTAACAATTTGGTGCAAAACACTAATCTTTGGAACTTATTCTTCTGTTCTTAGGTTTTAAAGATAGCGAGTCGTTTGGCTCGACAGGAATCCAATACTGCATTTGTGCTTGTTCGCTATCAACATCATAACCTTCTGGATAAAGCTCTAACTCATAACCATCGATAGCATGATAATTAGAGTAGGGTAGCCAATGTAAAATAAACCATTCCAGCGTTGAGGCGAGCTCTGATGCTTTGCCTATGTGTGTAATGACGGCGTAGGTTTGCTCAGGAACAGCCAAGAGGTCTAGCCCCGAGTTGGAAGAGTTCGTTGATCTTGGTGCGTTTGCTGTTGGACTGCACTCATAACCTGCCCAATACTCAAGTTGTTGGTTGTTTGAATACGCTTGAGTCACATCAATCACGCCAAAGTAACTACTTTCCGAATTGTTAAGGTTTTCAGATGAATAAAGACGTGACCAAAGTGACGGTACTTTGGATTGGAAATCGGGCGCAGCGGAAAACAATCCGTGAATAGGTTCATGATAACCAGCAAGTTCAAAAGCCGGTTTTGTTTCTATTCGAACTTCAATAAAGCGCTGATGTTTTTTCTCTTCTTTTGGTGTCTTACGCAGCGTCAAAGGTTGTCTCAACCCGGAGAGCTGTTGCGTTTTTCGATATTCACGGGGGCTTTTTGAAAGCATATTCCTGAACGCTCGGCTAAATGCGTGTTCAGATGTAAATCCCATTTCTATCGCTATATCTAACGAGCGGTCAGAAGTATGGATTAAGCGCTCAGCCGCAAGGCTAAGTTTAAGCTCCCTGATGTAGTGAGCGACGGATACGCCAGTGTGTTGTTGAAATACGCGTTGCAGTTGCCAGCGCGACCAACAACTTGCTTTCGATATTTCATCTACGCTCAGAGTGCTGTCTAAGTTGGTGTGAATGTAGTCAAGCACCGATTGTATTCGGTTTATGGGGTGTGGGTTAACGGCGCTTGATTTCATGGCGTTCTACTTTCACATTAATAGTGATTTCATTATCTTTAATTGAGTATCATTATCAATAGGATGATGAAATAAAAAGTAAGTAACACAGATCACGATAAAACTGTAATGGATTGCAAGTATGAGTAATTATTGCCCATATTAGAGTTTTTGCTTAAATTCTGGAGCGTTCAGATGAAACTTTTTTTATCAATAAAATACAATCGCTTATGACGTTTTGTGCAACTTATTTAAACGTTTGCACTGGCAAGTGTTGATGTAAATCAAATAGTCGTAGACAATATTGCCCCGTGTCGGACTCTCCTCCAGCGAGTACAGTGTGTACTTTTGAGACATAAGTGACTTAAATGACCTCAATACGTCGTGTTTCCAAGAATCGGAAATGCAACTTCTTGAGGTTCTTTGGGCCCATAGACTTTACCTATCAACGTAATAGGTAAGACCAATTTTCTATTTTGAGGTGCCATTGATAGGGTTGGCTCATTCTCTAGCCGTATCCGGGCACACAATAAGTACCTCGTTTTTAAGGGAAAGATGATGGTAATACCAGAAAACAGCAGCATCGTTATTTTTGGTGCTTCAGGTGACCTTACGTACCGTAAGCTCATTCCTGCTTTATACCACCTCTACGCGAACAAGCAGCTTCCAGAGAATTTTGCCATTCTGGGTGTAAGTCGCACTGAATACAGTGATGAGTCTTACCGCGCGAAGCTGAAAAAATCGCTTCAGGAAATGGAAAAGACTGAGCCAGAAACGCTTGATGCATTTATTAACCATCTGCACTACCAAGCAATTAATACTTCTGACACACAAGATTACGGTAAGCTATCTTCTCGCTTAGACCAACTTGCGGACGAATATCAATTCGAGCAACGCAATACGCTTTTTTACTTAGCAACCCCACCAAGTTTATACAGTGTGATCCCTGCAAGTCTTGCAGCACATGGTCTTAACAGTGAAGATGATGGCTGGAAACGCCTGATCATTGAGAAACCATTCGGCTATGATCTTGAATCGGCGCGTATTCTGGACAAAGAAATTCACGAGCACTTCCAAGAGCATCAAATCTACCGAATTGACCATTACTTAGGTAAAGAAACGGTACAAAACCTACTTGTGCTTCGTTTCTCTAATGCGATGTTTGAGCCGCTTTGGAACCGTAACTTCATTGATTACGTTGAAATCACAGGCGCAGAATTCCTTGGCGTAGAGGAGCGTGGTGGTTACTACGACAACTCTGGCGCTGTGCGCGACATGTTCCAAAACCACTTGCTACAAGTATTAGCAATGGTAGGTATGGAACCACCAGCGCAAATCAATGCAGACTCGATGCGTGATGAAGTGGTAAAAGTGCTTCAATGCCTAAAGCCATTAGACGAAAACGCTCTGCGCAATGACCTAGTATTAGGCCAATACACGGCGTCTGAAGTCCGTGGGCAAAGCCTACGCGGCTACCGTGAAGAGCCGGGAGTTGCAGACGATTCTCGTACAGAGACTTACATCGGTTTGAAAGCGTACATCAACAACTGGCGTTGGAATGGCGTGCCATTTTACGTGCGTACTGGTAAGCGTCTTCCAACACGCGTTACTGAGGTGGTTATCCACTTTAAACAAACACCGCATCCTGTGTTTGGTCAAAACGCACCAGAAAACAAGCTGATCATTCGTATTCAACCAGACGAAGGCATTCAAATGAGCTTTGGCTTGAAAGAGCCAGGCGCAGGCTTTGAAGCGAAGGAAGTGAAAATGAACTTCCATTACGCTGACCTGCAAGAAACGCAAATGCTAACGGCATACGAGCGTCTTCTACTTGATGCTTTGAATGGTGATGCTACGCTATTTGCACGTAGTGATGCGGTGGAAGCGTGCTGGCAATACGTACAGCCAATCTTAGATTTTAAGCAAGATCCACAATCCCTCTTCGGGTACGCATGCGGCACTTGGGGACCTAAAGAGTCAGATGACTTGTTACAGCGTGATGGCCGCGCTTGGCGTTTCCCATGTAAAAACTTAACAGATACGGATTACTGTGAACTATGATCAACCATAAGATCTACCAAACAGCAGAACAGGTAGTTGAAAGCCTAGCTAACGATATGAAAGCGTTTAGCGAAATGGGCAGACCTGTTCACATCTCTCTTTCTGGCGGCAGCACTCCTAAAATGCTGTTTAAACTACTGGCTTCAGAGGCTTACGCAACCTCCATTCAATGGGAAAACCTCCACTTTTGGTGGGGTGACGAACGTTGTGTTGCCCCTGACGATGCAGAAAGCAACTACGGTGAAGCGAACACGTTGTTGTTTAGCCAAGTAAATATTCCTGCAGAAAACATTCACCGCATCCGTGGCGAAGATGAGCCTAAAGCAGAAGCCGAGCGCTTTGCAAAAGAGATGGCAGAGGTAATCCCGAATGAAAACGGCACACCTGTGTTTGACTGGATCTTATTAGGCGTTGGTGCAGATGGTCATACAGCTTCTCTGTTCCCTGGCCAAACGAATTATGATGATGCGAACCTATCTCTTGTGGCGTCGCATCCTGAATCGGGCCAACTTCGTGTGTCGAAAACCGCACGCGTATTAGAAGCAGCGAAACGCATTAGTTACTTAGTGCTTGGTGCAGGAAAAGCGGACATTGTTGAAGAAATTAACAGTTCACCAGCACACGCACTGCCATACCCAGCGGCTAAGATTCAAGCGAAATCGGGCCTAACGGAATGGTATTTAGATTTAGACGCGGCAGCAAAAATTGCTTAAGACGCTGCTCGTCGATGAAATAAAATTGGAGAGAAACAATGAAAGGTGATATCGGTGTAATTGGCCTAGCAGTAATGGGTCAAAACCTTATCCTAAACATGAACGATCACGGCTTTAAAGTGGTTGCTCACAACCGTACTGCTGCTAAAGTAGACGAGTTCCTGGAAGGTCCAGCAAAAGGCACGAACATCATCGGTGCATACTCTCTAGAAGAACTAGTAGAGAAGCTAGAAACGCCGCGTAAAGTAATGTTGATGGTTCGCGCTGGTGACGTTGTAGACAAGTTCATCGAAGCGCTAGTACCTCTGCTAGACAAAGGCGACATCATTATTGACGGTGGTAACACTAACTACCCAGATACAAACCGTCGTGTTGCTGCACTACGTGAAAAAGGTATCCACTTCATCGGTACTGGTGTATCTGGTGGTGAAGAAGGTGCGCGCTTCGGTCCATCTATCATGCCTGGCGGTGCTGCTGAAGCATGGGAAGCGGTTAAGCCTATCTTCCAAGGTATCGCTGCGAAAACTGACGCTGGTGAGCCATGTTGTGACTGGGTTGGTAACGACGGTGCTGGTCACTTCGTTAAGATGGTACACAACGGTATCGAATACGGTGACATGCAGCTTATCACAGAAGCTTACCAGTTCATGAAAGACGGTCTTGGTATGTCTGCTGACGAGATGCAAGCAGTATTCGCTGATTGGAACAAGACTGAACTAGACAGCTACCTTGTTGAAATCACGGCTGACATCCTTGGCTACAAAGATGAAGACGGTGAGCCTCTCGTTGAGAAGATCCTAGACACAGCAGGCCAAAAAGGTACTGGTAAATGGACTGGTATTAACGCACTAGACCTAGGTATTCCACTAACACTTATCTCTGAGTCTGTATTCTCTCGTTGTCTATCTGCACTGAAAGACCAACGTGTTGAAGCTGAATCTCTATTCGGTAAGACAATCACTCCAGTTGAAGGCGACAAGCAAGAGTGGGTTGATGCACTACGTCAAGCGCTACTAGCTTCTAAGATCATCTCTTACGCTCAAGGCTTCATGCTAATGCGCGAAGCATCGAACGAGAACGGTTGGGACCTAAACTACGGTAACGTAGCCCTAATGTGGCGTGGTGGTTGTATCATCCGCTCTGCGTTCCTAGGCAACATCCGTGATGCGTACGAAGCGAATCCAGACATCGCATTCCTAGGTTCTGATGAGTACTTCAAAAACATCCTACAAGGCAGCCTAGCAGCATGGCGTAAAGTAGCAGCGAAGTCTCTAGAGTCTGGTATCCCAATGCCATGTACGATTTCTGCGCTATCTTTCCTAGACGGTTACACAACAGCTCGTCTACCAGCGAACCTGCTTCAAGCTCAACGTGACTACTTCGGTGCTCACACTTATGAGCGTATTGACCGTCCACGTGGTGAATTCTTCCACACTAACTGGACTGGTACAGGCGGCGACACAGCGTCTACAACTTACGACGTGTAATCGTTTTAAGTAAACCGACTAAATATAAAGATATAAAGGGATGCCCAAGTGGCATCCTTTTTTGTGTCTGTAAGATATTGGTAGATTTAAAAGTTACATTAAACGTTGATTCGTCACGCACTTCTCAGAAATGGGAGAGCATGCATTTGCTAGCAGTTTAATATTTCTCTTCGAAGAGTGAAGCTAAGCCGCTCTCTGCCGTCTCCTCAACTATAAGGTAATAGAAATGACACAACAGAAGCATCCATTTCACACAGCTTTCGTGTTGCTTATGTTCATATTACTGATTACTTACTCCATCTATCGCCTTTATCATCATTTCGTTTTCGAATCTCTACCGCTTCAGCTCAGTAGTGGTTTTCAAGTGGTCTACATTGATGCGTCATATGTTTTAAGTATCGCAAGCTTACTCTTGTGCCCTACATTATTGGTCTATATTTTATTTGATCGAATGACTCAGTTAGTCAAAGTGCCGATTAAAGTGATAACTATAACAATTGTCTTGTCCCTTATCGTTGCTATTCCAGGTCAAATTTTTGAATTTGGGCGATTGAAGTATATTGCAGAAAATAATGGTTACTCAGCGTGTCCACCTTTCACAATTGCATCAAGCGGAATGTTTGTAGAAGCTATGGTAAAAGAAGAAAAATACTGTATAGAACCAGAAATTAATCGTATTGGTATGTATGGTTATTTTCACGAACTCGAACGGATTGATAACTATATCAAGTCACACAGAAATGACATTCAATAGAAAAGGGCGCCTAGGCGCTCTTTTCAGTGGTCGTTTTCTTGTTTTGATAAAACCTGTCTTTTAGGTAGAGAATTGCACTGACCACAAGAGCCACTAAAGAAACAGTAAATAGGGCGTACATGCTGAGAATCCATGCGAATGTGGCCGTCAAGAATGCGATGAAGGAAAACATCCTGCTGAAAGACATCACATGGCCAAGTTTGTTACTTTTCATAAACGCCTCCCGAAGCTAAGTGGGGATAGACAATTGTGGTCATATGCCACACTTTTAATTGTCTGCTCTTTTGGGGCGTTTCACACAAAAAAGTGGCTAAAGATTTCTCAAAAAAGGTGAAATATTGAACTGGTAGACAAATCGTTAAACTGAGTTGCACAGATATGACTTCGGTTGTCTATCACTTCAAAGTTTTTAACTACGCAGATTAAGGGCATGTAGCGTTATTATTATCGTATTCGAACTCTACGATACACAATTGCAAGTGAACCTACACTCGTAAGCTCATCCCTGTCGTCAGTTACAGTAAAAGCTTTTTTCTCTTTTTAACAATACCTTAGTAATTACGGGCAACTAAATCCGTTTTTCGATCGAAACTCAGATTGCACAAAAGGTGAAAAAGAGTGCTAGGTAAGCCTTTAAACTACGCCTATAATTATCGCCCACATGGAGGATGTTTATTATATGAACATCCTTTATTTTTTGAAACTAGCAACAAGGATCCAGTAAAACATGTTTTTCTGGTTTTGTTTACGTCGACCAAGAAGGTAATTAACACAGCAAATTGAGGTTCTAAGATGACTCTTAACAAGTACTTTGTTTTCATTCCAGCAGAATTGGAACAGGAAATGCACAAGGACAATCAAGTGATCTCTGAGAAGGAAACTCAACGTCAGGCATTAGTAAAACAGGCGCAACAACAAGGCGGCCTGTAAGCTAGGTTTCAAAGAGAAAGAGCACCGCAACGGTGCTCTTTTTGTATCTGAGGTCGTAGAATTAACTTAATATGCCAAGGCTTTTCAACTTTCTGTAAATGGTATTTCGGCTCACACCAAGCATACGAGACGTTTTGCTAATGTTCCCCTGATTGGCTTGATATGTTTTGAGCAACTTATCTTCGACGGTTGCACGCAGTTCTGAAGTTGGTTCAGCGGATGCTGCCCCTTCTTGAGCTTGGCTGAGTTTCTTACTTAGGTGGGCTGGGACGTGTGTGAGTTCCAATATTTCTTCACCTTGCGCCATTAAGGCGGATACTTTGATTAAACTATCGAGTTCACGCAAATTTCCTGGCCATGAGTAAGACAGCATCAGAGAAAGGAGGTGAGGGCAAAGCTGTTGTTCAGATTCGGCGTGACGCCGATGAATGTTCTCAATCAGTTGTCGTTTGTCATCACGTTCCTCAAAGCGAGGTAGCTCAATGATCAAGCCATTAAGGCGATAATACAAATCTTGGCGGAACAATCCTTCGCTGACCAAATGTTCCAGATCTTTATGCGTGGCTGCAATGATTTGCGTATCGACTTGAATACTTTGGTTGGAACCCACGGGAAGCACGGTTTTATCTTGCAATACATGGAGCAATCGGCTTTGAGCTTCCAAGGGTAAATCTGCGATTTCATCTAGAAACAAAATCCCTTTGTGTGCTTGGCGAATTTTTCCCTGATAGCCTTTGCTGTTTGCGCCAGTAAAGGCACCGGCTACGTAGCCAAATAATTCAGATTCAACCAGATCTTTTGGTAGCGCTCCGCAGTTGACGGAAACTAACGGTCCCGTTTTTCTCTGGCTGTTTTTATGGAGCGCTTTCACAAACTCGTTTTTGCCAACACCAGTCTCTCCGAGAATCAACAAACTGATATCTTTATCGATGACGCGATTGGCTTGCTGCCAACAGTGCTCAACAGCGGAGTCGCCATAATGAAGATCATTGGACGCCGCTACAGCACGAGACTTGACCTTGCTATCTTTATCGGTAAGCGGTTTTGTTTTGAAAACGAAAGGGTGCTCATTTCCCCGAGTGGATAGAATGTCGTCTAAGGATTGCCCAATGATACTTTTTTGCGCAAAAAGTTGAGAGGCTACTTGATTGTGAGCCAAAACTTGTCCGTCTTCATTTGCAATGATAATTCCTTGCCAACCACTATTCAGTAAACCTTTTTCGCACGCTAAATCCACACGAATATGCCCTTGTGGAATCAAGTTAAGTAGTTGATTCTCCACTTGCTGGACCATGTTTTGTACTAGTACTTGCGTTGAGAAGTCATGTCTCTTTTGCTCGCTCGTAATATCTAATACGCCAATGAGGTTACCAAGATGATCGAAAATAGGATTAGCCGAACAGCTAATAAAACGATGGTGTTGGATAAAGTGCTGATCACCAATAACAGAAACGGGCTTTGCTTCAACCAAGGCTGTACCAATCGCGTTGGTGCCTTTGACCTTTTCTTGCCAGCATGCACCAGAGCTTAGCGAGATTTCCGTTAACTTTTCACGAAATCTAGGCTGTCCCCAACTGCCGATGATGACACCATCTGAATCCGTCAAAATTAAGCGACTGTCGCTATGAGCAAATAGCTGATTAAACAGAGGGAGCGCAAATTGAGTGACTGCCTCTAGCAAAAAATTGAGTTGGTGACGCCTATCTTGGAGCGTTGCTGGCGTTACTCGAATATCTTCAGGGCGTCGACGCTGTTTTAAACCCGCTTGTTCACTTCTGACCCATGAAGTTGAAAGCCAATTGTTATCGCTAATGTGTTGAAGTTCCATGACTGTACCATTTTGTCACAGTGAGGGTGTGCCATTTTGGAACACTTGAACATTGGTGTTCACACCATACATCCGCTCAAACATCGCTCACTTGGTTTGTTATCGCTTGGTAATCATAGTTTTACATTTAATTAACAACAAGTGTGGCGTAGTTGGCGTGTGACTTGCGTAATGCTCTTTGTGAACAGTGCGATACGACACTGCAATAACACATTGAACGAGAAACAAAAGGAAGAGTTATGATCTATGCACAGCCAGGTAGTGAAAATGCCATTGTTAACTTTAAATCGCATTACGATAACTTTATCGGTGGGGAATGGGTAAAACCAACGGGTGGTGAGTACTTTGACAATATCTCACCAATCAACGGACAAGCGTATTGTAAAGTTGCTCGCTCTGGCGAGGAAGATATTAATTTAGCACTGGATGCCGCGCACAACATCAGAGCAAAATGGGCCAAAACTAGCGTGACAGAACGTTCGAACATCTTGCTGAAAATTGCTGACCGTATTGAGCAGCATCTAGAAGAGCTTGCAGTTGCAGAAACTTGGGAAAACGGCAAACCAGTTCGCGAAACCCTGGCGGCAGATTTACCTTTAGTAGTGGATCACTTCCGTTACTTCGCTGGCTGTATTCGCGCACAAGAAGGCAGTGCGGCAGAACTGGATGAGCACACCGCAAGCTACCACTTCCCAGAACCGATTGGTGTGGTTGGTCAAATTATTCCTTGGAACTTCCCAATGTTGATGGCGGCTTGGAAACTAGCACCGGCACTAGCGGCGGGTTGCTGTGTGGTATTGAAGCCAGCAGAGCAAACCCCAACGTCCATTCTGGTTCTGATGGAAAAAATCGGTGACCTTCTTCCTCCTGGTGTCATCAACGTTGTAAACGGATATGGTTCTGAAGCGGGTCAAGCATTAGCAACCAGCAACCGCATTGCGAAACTCGCGTTTACCGGGTCTACGCAAGTTGGCAACCACATTCTGAAATGTGCAGCAGACAACTTGATCCCATCGACAGTTGAGTTAGGTGGTAAATCTCCAAACATCTACTTCTCAGATATCTTCGATTACGAAGATGAGTATCTTGATAAGTGTATCGAAGGTACGTTACTTGGTTTCTTCAACCAAGGTGAAGTTTGTACTTGTCCATCTCGCGTACTGGTTCATGAAGCGATTTATGACAAGTTTGTAGAGAAACTGACGGAACGTGCACAGCTGATTAAACAAGGTAATCCGCTCGATACCGATACTCAAGTTGGTGCTCAGGCTTCTCAAGAACAGTTTGATAAGATTTTAAGTTACCTAGAAATCGGCCGTGAAGAAGGCGCAAAAGTGGTCTTTGGTGGTGGAGTGTCAGAACAGCCAGAGTCTATCAACCAGGGGTACTACATTCAGCCAACCATGTTGGAAGGCCACAACAAGATGCGAATCTTCCAAGAAGAAATCTTTGGCCCAGTGATTGCTATCACCAAATTCAAAGATGAGGCTGAAGCGTTGGAAATCGCAAACGACACTGAATATGGCTTAGGCGCAGGTGTTTGGACACGTGATGCGAACGTTGCATATCGTATGGGCCGTAATATTGAAGCTGGTCGGATCTGGATTAACTGTTACCACGCTTACCCTGCACACGCAGCGTTCGGTGGTTACAAAAAATCGGGTATCGGGCGCGAAACGCACAAGATGATGCTGGATCACTACCAGAACACGAAGAACTTGCTGATTAGCTACAGCATCGACCCGTTAGGCTTCTTCTAGTGAAACTAAGTAATTAATAAAGAAAAAGCAGTATGAATCAAAACCCCGAATCTTCGGGGTTTTTTATTAGCGTGAGCTTGTCGGCTGAAGGGTAACTTAGATGTTTAACCTGCTTATATTGTGATATCAGGAACGTTGAATTATCGCCACTTTTCGTTCCATAAGCTTTTCTACGGCGGCGTTTTGCTTGTCAATATTGAGTTGTGGATCAAAGTCCAAAACGCGATTGCAAGATTCGAGACTGGCAAATTGATTTAAACATTCACCAAGCTCTCTTTTAGAGCTTGTTCGCATCAGACTGCTTTCTGATGAGGAGAGTAGGGTGACTTTACGGCCATGAAACGTTCCTTGCGGCACTGCATCACTTTGCTGCGCTTGTTGAGTGTCATGAACCGATGAATTGGTGTATGTGGATTGGATGTCATTGGACATAAAGACACCTAAACTCTCAAGTCTAAAGTTTGTGGCATCGGTGGTGCCTCATCAATGGTTACATGAGAAGACAATAACGCTTCCCACGACTCGCTGTGCGTCAGCAATTCTGCTAAAGCTGTTTCAAAATATTCGTAATCCAGTCGCCTAATGTTAATGAGTCGGTTTAAACATAGGACATGTCGGTGGTTATCTAAACTAAAAAATAACTGGTGCTCAGGCCAGTGATAATTAAAGGCCAAGAAAGAACGATAAAGATCGGAATTTATAATTTGAAGGCCAACAATCTCAGCTTCGAGCTGCAGAGTTGTCGATTCAGGATGAAAGATGATATGCACCCTTAGATTATCATCAAAGGCTAAGCTTACTTCATTTTCCGTTAGATGCAGTGCAGGCAAGCCTATTTGATGAGCAAACTTTAGCAAAATCTCATCGATAGTTTGGCGTGCTGACATAGGAATAGTCCCTTTTGAAATTTTATCAAGGAAAATATTAGATGTATCTCTTCATGTTTATCAATATTAGTCGGTTGTTATTATATTTTGGCTTTTAAATGTGTTGAGAGAAATAGAAAGGAAAAAGTAAATGTGTTCAGATGCATATCTCGATGGTAATGATATATATGAATATCATTTTTCTCTAATAAACTTCAATTAAGGAAGGAATGAAAGTGAGCAGAAACTGCTTTTGAAATTACAGTCCATGTTAACTACGTGTTGTTGAAAAATGCGATTTATTGTCCGCTTGTAGTATAAATATAAGTTGATCTTTTATATTTTTACATAAAGAATTGTGTGGATTTCAAATGAGCTAGATTATATAAAATAAGTTTATGGGGTCATAATGAACAATTCTATATGGGCTGGTTTTATTGGGTTATTCATACTGAGTGGGTGCAGTCAGACTGTGTCCGTCAATGGGGTGGATGACTTTGATACACAGAGTCAGGCATCAGTCTATGGTTGGGTTTCTGTCGACGGCTACTTTCCACCTTCGATTACTTCTCTTGAAGTGGAAATATGTAAAGTTATTGATAATCAATGTCTTAAATCGGTATCTCAGAGCTACCAAGGCGTTCAGTTGCCTGTGCAGTATTCGTTTTTAATTGCACCAATTCAAGCTGGTGAAGGAAAAATGAAGATTATTGGAAAGCTTTATTCAAACGGTGAGCTCGTTGCGGAAAAAGAAAAGAACTATTTATTTTTAGAGGGAAATAAACAAGAAAACTTGATTCTTGTTCCAAAAATAAACAGATAAAATTTTAAGCACTACATTTTTATTAGAATTTTCTAATTTATAAAAATAAAGACTATATCTTTCCTGTTGTGAAAGATTTGTTGTCTTTTATAAACATTAATTACATGACTTTGAAGTCATCGGGTCAGTTGTTTTTTAGACTCATACTTGTTGCAAAAACAGTATTTTTTATGATTATATCTCGCTCCTTGAACACGTTGGCTTGGCGTTTTAGGCTATAAAATATACATTTTTATGATTTTGGAAATTTAATTTTGTTCTCGAAACGGTGCCGAAATCTATTTAATTGTATTCTAATGTATAACAAAACAACCAAACTTAAATAACGAAATGATATTTAAGTTTTGGCTAATGATAAACGCTATCTGATAAAAATAATAAAGACGGACAGCAGAAATTTACTAAGTCAAACCTTTACCTTCAGGTAAAGGTAATGCTTGGGTTATTTGCTAATTATTCGGGGGGTATGGTAAGTGATAGAACTTCTATGCTCTTTTCTTTGCTTCTTTAATTCATACAGCAGTACTTAGAAATAACAACGATCAAAGTAGTGCTTTGAAAGTTTCTCAACATTTGCACTGAGAAACTCAAAATAATGAAGGGTAGAAAATGGATGTGTCAGGCCAACTAAACTCAGAAAGGGTCGACTCGAGTTCACGAAAAATTCGTAGTTTTTCCTGCTATGAAAAATCTGACGAAGTATTTCACTCAGACCAGTCTCACATTGTTGTCGTTCACAATGGTCAGCTTCGAGTTCAAACAGGTGATTGCACAATCGATGTTGCTGCAGAAAATGGGGTATTTCTATCTCAAGGGGATTACTTGTTAGAGTACTCTCCGCTAGATGGGGCATACAAAGCGTCGATTATTGCTTACGACAATGAACTCGTTAGTCAGTTGCTGCAAAAACACAGTGATCTCTTGATGATGCTGCCTAAGGTAGACAAAGTTTGTTCTGGTTTGTTTACTTTTGGTTTGAACATACTCGTTGAACAAGTGCTTTCTAGCATGCAGACGCTTGAGCAACAAGCGTACCCTGATGCCATTATGTGCCTAAAATACGAAGAACTACTCATTCTCTTGCTACACAGCAAAGGAGGAGAATCACTGTATGCGTTGCTGTCACAACAAACAAACCGTACGTCGGAACGGTTACGTCGATTTATGGAACAGCATTACTTAAAAGAATGGAAGTTGACAGACTACGCGCAGGAGTTTGGTGCCAGCTTAACCACTTTTAAAGAGCTTTTTAATGAGCACTATGGCATTTCTCCAAGAGCTTGGATCAGTGAGCGTCGACTACTGCATGCTCATAAACTGCTGTTGACGAGCAAGATGAGCATCGTAGATGTGGCGATGGAGGCAGGGTTTTCCAGTCAGTCTTACTTTACGCAGAGTTACCGTCGTCGTTTTGGAACGACCCCAAGCCGCGTACGTTCGGGAGACGATCAAGTGGCTATCGCGAAATGAAATGACTTGGGACTAAAATTTTCTGACTAATTTTGAAAGTCACTCACCAGTGTAAATTCTATTATGTATCGTGTAACAACGAACGATTAAAAATTATTACATCTCTTTCTTTCTGGATTGTTCGAAAGGGGTGCGGAGACGAACATAAATGAAAAAGCAGCATTGGCGACGCCGTTCGCTTTTTCCAGACAGCATAGTGACACAGCGGAAAGTGACTGTTTTACAAAGAGGAGCTCGTTATGAAAGCGCCTCGAAACCTACGCAGGATCTCAATGTTGTGCACGTCAATCACCGACAATTGTTGAGTGAAGGCGTCATAAATTATGAGCAGTTATCTTTACTTCAACGCTTGTTGGATAGAAATGTCGTCGATAGCCTATGCGCTAGCCAGTTAGTTAAAACGTATCAAAAACTTGGTGCTTCGATAGACCGGTTTGCCATGCGTTTATTTTTGGAGATTGGATCGCAGCTCAGTGATAGCAGCACAATCACAACGTTCGAACAAAGGCTGGACTACATCAACTCTCGTCTGGGCTTTCGCTTTAATTTGGCTGTCCCAAAAACGTTGATGCTTTGTTTCCATTTATCACTCAACGAGTGGATTAACCGACAAGTCGATCAAAGTGCTCTTCATGCTTCGATTAAAGTTGAACAACTTATCAATCAACTCGATATTCAGAAGGAATATTGGTCGAAGCTATCAGGGGAAGACACCAGTGCCGTCTTTGTTCAACAGCAACTCGATCTTATTAAGAGCCAGCAGCATCAACTTAAAAAGCAACTTGGGACGTTAAGCGAACAACAGTTGCAAGTGATTGAATGTCATCGTTTGTTAATTGAGAAGTGGCAACCGTCTTTAGACGAGCTGAAAGGGTTCGCGGAGTACACCTCTACAACCGAACAATTTATTTCTGAGTGGAAAAATTGGTGTTCGGAAGTGCGACTTGAAGCCCCCGAGCTGAACGAAGTTTGGGATGCATGCGATGTGGTTTACAACGACCAAAATGCGGTTGCGAAAGTATGGCAATGGTTCAAGAACATGCAAACTGTTGGTGATATCGATCACTACTATTTTGATACTCAAAGTGGTCAGTGCGGGCAGGCTTGCAATCACCTCAGCCAGATCTAAATAGGGCGTTAAATGTTAGATAAGATGATGAAATCTTTAGCGGAAGCGCTAAAGGTAGGGGATTTTATTGCCTCAGAAAATGGTTCTTACAACATCGAGGTTGACCAGTTATCACTGACCATCAAGCAACATGCGTCATGGATTTTATGGGAAGCGACGTTACCCTTCCAGTTTAAAGAGCATCTAGATTATCAACAAGAACAAGCGTTACAACGTTGCATGCAGCTCTCATTAAAAACCATTCGTGAGGATGGCGGCGTACTGACAACCAATGATGATCAGCAATTGATTTTGCAAAGTAAAGTAAGGGTTGAGGACTGTTCGGTGGAACGGTTCTCTGCTTTGCTTTCTAAGCACGTCAATCTATGTGAGCGTTACATTGCATTATTGGAACAAGAACGCGTGAACCACACAATCAACCATACAGTGTGGTTACCATGATGCTAAAAATCTTTCCCAACATTAGGCGTGCTGCAACAAAGGCATTGTTATGCGCAGTGAGTGTTGTTCCTTTGGGATACGCGCAAGCAACAGACTTACACTGGCCCGAACAACCGTTCCGCTACTATGCAGATAATGACTCATTAAAAGAGTTGTTGAATAACTTCGGTGCAAATTATCGTGTCTCGGTTTCTGTTAGTGACAAAGTCAACGATCGAGTGAATGGGCGTTTTACCCCTGAAGATCCGGCGGAATTCCTCGATTACTTATCGCAAGTGTACAACTTGATGTGGTATTTCGATGGAGCCGTCTTACATGTCTATAAGGCGACAGAAACTCGCTCACGTTTACTTCAATTGGAATTACTTACGGCTAGAGAGCTACGCAGTACGTTAATTTCCACCGGCGTTTGGGATTCTCGTTATGGTTGGAGAGCTGCTGAGAGCAAAGGGTTAGTCTATCTTGCGGGTCCTCCACGTTATGTCGACTTAGTGGTACAAACGGCGGAGGCATTGGAAACGCGCTTGCTGCAGAAATCGAATTCAACCGACGAATTATTCGTTGAGATAATTCCTTTGAAGTACGCTTCTGCAACGGATAGAGAAATTGCATATCGAGATCAGACAATTACGGTCCCGGGCATCGCATCGGTGTTACAACGGGTCGTGTCTGGTGTTCAAACGCAAGTGGCGAGTGCGTCTAGCAAAGAAGTTACCAGTCCAGATAAGCCTGTAAAAAGTAATAAAACCGCCTCAGTTCATGGTGGCGCAACAGTTGAAGCAGAGCCGGGTCTTAATGCGATTATCGTTCGTGATACTCAAGCACGATTACCGCTCTATCGTAAACTGGTCGCGCAATTAGACCAGCCGCAATCAAGAATTGAAGTCGCGCTATCGATTGTCGATATCAGTGCCAACGATTTAAGTCAGTTAGGCGTGGATTGGCGAGCGGGAGTGTCTGTCGGAAACAACCGCATTGTCGATATCAAAACAACAGGTGATGTGAATTCGGGGGATGTGACGCTCGGCAGTGGACAGAACTTTAAGTCCTTGCTTGATTCAACCAACCTAAATTACTTGCTGGCTCAAATTCGTTTATTGGAATCCAAAGGCAGTGCTCAAGTGGTTTCAAGACCAACATTGTTAACTCAGGAAAATGTCGAAGCGGTACTGAACAACAGCAGCACTTTTTACGTCAAGCTGGTTGGTAAAGAAACCGCAGCGCTGGAAGAGGTCACGTATGGCACGTTACTGAGAATTGTCCCACGTATCGTTGGTGATAGATTTGCTGCACGACCTGAAATTAACCTGAGCCTTCATCTCGAAGACGGTGCAAAGATCGCTGATGGTGGCGTCGATGATCTTCCTTCCGTTCGTAAAACTGAAATCAGCACCTTAGCGACGGTTAAACAAGGGCAAAGCTTACTTATCGGTGGTGTGTACCGAGATGAAGTGAGCCATCAGTTACGTAAAGTGCCATTGCTAGGAGACATCCCATATTTAGGCGCGCTGTTTAGAAGTAATACCAACACTAAGCGCCGCACAGTACGAATGTTTATTTTAGAACCTCGAATTGTTGTGGATGGTATTGGCAATAGTGTGTTGATTGGCAACGAATATGACTTGCGACCAAGTATCGGCAAGCTTAACAACATCTCCAACAATAGCGCTGAATTTAAATCGGTAGTGGAAGTATATAGCTGCACATCGAGGGTTCAAGCCGAGCGCTATCAACAAGACTTATTGTCACAGCAAAAGTCGTCTCAATTAACGCAGTGCCAATTACCAACAGGGCAAAAGGGTTGGCGGGTGAAAGTATTGGAATGTGATGACTCACAAAGTGAGTGTGTGCGCCCTTCAGAGGAGTCTTAACCGCGATGCAGCAATGGAAAATTCGTATTTTATCAGGCGTGCATACCGGAGTAGAAGTCACCTTACCTGAAGGTGCTCTCGTGCTTGGCAGTGACGACTTTATTGCTGATCTTGTACTGTCTGATGCTGGGGTCGAAGCGAACCATTTCACCCTCGTTTGCCAGCAAGACTCGGTCATTTTACGAGGCTGCGAAGAGGCAAATATTAACAGTGAAGACATCGCTGTTGCAGGTGATGGTATCGAGTTGTCACGCCATGCTGTTGTCTCGGTCGGCGTTGTGAAGTTCGCTCTGGGATACGCGGAAGATGCGTTAATTGTGAGTAACGTCAGCGACGAATCTAGCCAACAGAATACACCTGTGGTTGCTGTGCAACGCTCTAGCTGGAAAAAAACAACGCTCATCGCTTTGCTCTGTAGTTTTGTCCCGAGTGTCATTTTTGCCGGTATGTGGTACAGCCAAGCTAACGGAAACAACAATGAAATTGTTACAGAAGCAGAACCCATTGTTTTGGTACGTAACATCTTAGGCGAGCTCAAACTTAGCGACGTTCGTGTGGAATGGAATGCCGCCGCACGCCAAGCAGTCTTAGAGGGCTATGTTGAAGACCGAACACAGAAACTCGATCTGCTTGGTCGAATTGATGTATTGGGCATCAATTACAAAAGTGACTTAAGAACGATGGAAGAAATCCGTCGCGGGGTTCGATTTATTTTGCGCAACCTCGGCTATCACCAAGTGAAAGTCGAAAATGGCGATGAGACCGGCACACTGCTGCTGACGGGCTATATCGATGATGCAAGCCGCTGGAACCAAGTTGAACAAATCTTGGAGCGAGACGTGCCGGGTCTTATTGCGTGGAAGGTTGAACTGCAGCGAGCGGGTGCCTACATGGATACGCTAAAAGCGTTATTGACGGATGCGGAGTTACTGAAAAAAGTCCAGTTGGTCACCAGCGGTGATCGCATCGAAGTTCGTGGTGAGCTTGATGATATCGAAACGACTCGATTTTACGGTGTGACCCGAGACTTCCGGGAACAATATGGTGAGAAACCGTACTTAGTTTTGAAATCCATACCTAAGGTGAGTAAAGGCACCAACATCGATTTCCCGTTTCGTAGCGTCAACTTTGGCCAGGTTCCATATGTGATTCTGACCGATAACGTTCGCTATATGGTCGGTGCAAGAACGCCTCAGGGCTACCGAATATCCAGTGTTACACCTGCTGGTATTGAGTTGGTTAAAGGCGGGCGGGTGATAACAATAGAACTTGGATATGAAGGTGAGACGAACAATGACAAATCTTGAACAAATTTTAAATAACGACACAAACGGTGCGGAAGTGCACAAGATTAAGAGCAAGCTCTTAGAAGCACAAGCGGTGGTGAAACGTCAGTTGGATTTAGGGTGCTCACCACAGCAGTACCAATTGCTACTCAAACAGTATGAAGCTTACACAGCCGCCCATGCGGTCGTTGAATCATACGAAGCTAACTAAAAAATACGAGGAAGTCTTATGTCATTTTACGATGCTAGTAACAGTGTAAACCTTGATGATGTTAAAGCTAAGTTAGAACAACAAGCGAAAGATGCCAATACAGAAGTGACGGCAGCCATCAAGAACCTAGAAACCAATGCCGATGATCCATCAAAGCTTGCCGAGCTTCAGCACGCGATCAACAAATGGTCTGTTGTTTACAATATCAATGCGACCACCACTCGTGCGATTAAAGATGTGATGCAGTCGATTCTCCAGAAGGTGTAAAGCATGGAACGAGAAACGCGCCAACTGCTGGCTGAAATCGCGCTGATGGCAACAGGTATGCATCGTCATCAAGAAGCCAACACCATTGCAGATGGCCTTGAAGCAAGCTCAGGTTCTGAAGAGACCGTTGCGATGATTCGTGCAATGAGCCTCATGAATAAAGGCTTGTATGAAGAGGCTCATCAATTACTCGAACCACTTTGTAACGCCTATCCAGATCTGATCAGCTTAGCGGCTCTTGCTTCTGCCAAAGCCGGTTTACTGAGCAAAGCGGAAAGCTGGGTAGAACTTGCGTCACAAGGAAGCGAAGAAAGCCAAGCATTTGCTGCGAGCTTTTCTCAGGACATTAGGAATCTTGGATGATCATTGATTCAAGTAACCTAAGTCTTCAACACCAATCTTTGCGTCAGTCGGAGTCGCGCCATTATGAGCGGAGCGATGAAGACAAGATGAAAGCACTCATGGAGCGAAGTAACAAGCAAGAGCAAGTTTCACATGTTTCTCCAAAAGAGACGCTAGAGAAAACAGAAGCCAAACTGGCGGAGATTAAAGCGTGGTACGAATCATTAAAAGACGCAGAGGTTGTCAGTAAACAAAGTGTCTTATCATCGTTAAATGAAGCGTTCTCCGACCCTCAAGTTAAACGAGAGGCAATGTGGTACGCCTTTCATGAGGCGAAGAGTGCAAAAGGCAACGAGCAGCCACAATCTGATTTGTTAAAGGTGTTGAAGCAGGAGTTACTAGGGAATTTTTCGGGACAGCTTATTGCCGAACCACCTGCTGATAAAACAGCACTAAAAGCAATGCTAGCGCAGCATTTTCCACTGGGTGCCCAGAAAGAACAAGCCTTATGGCATTGCTGGGCAGAGTTGAAGTCGTTACCTGATATGGCATCAACACTGGACATGGTTCGTGATGAACTTAGCTTCATGATCCAAAAAAATGCGATGGTGAAAAACATCATGACTCACAGTCACAAGTTAGATTTATCTTAGGAGTACATATGATAAACACGCAGTACACCGAGGTGATGCAAACCAACATTGATAAGTTACAGGATGCGCAAGTCGAAGACGGTTTAAGCGAACGTTTTGAGCAAGCTATGTCGGTTCCCGAGGCAAATAATGGCCTGGAGGGCGGTTTGCTAGAAAACATCAGCGAGTTGAAAAACACTATCGATAACGCGAAAAGTAACCTGCAAGACAACATGAAGATGGTGGGTGATGATCCGGCGCAATTGCTGCAAATGCAGTGGGCATTGACACGCATTACTTTTCAAGAAGAGCTGATCGCGAAAACCGTGGGTAAAACCACACAAAACGTAGAAACGTTATTGAAGGCACAATAGTGATGATGAATAAAATGAGAGCAGTTTTCATCATGCTCACGTTGTTTCTGGTAGGTTGTCAGACCGAGCTATACACCAACGTTACTCAGAAAGAGGGTAATGAGATGTTGTCGATCTTACTATCCGAAGGTGTCGTTGCAACAAAAGAACCTGACAAAGACAACACCGTCAAGTTAATGGTAGACAGTTCTCAAATCGCCTTCGCGGTAGATGCGCTAAAGCGAAAAGGTTATCCAAGAGAGCAGTTTTCCACACTGAAAGAAGTGTTTCCCAAAGACGATTTGATCTCGTCACCATTAGCAGAACGAGCACGTTTGGTATACGCGAAATCTCAAGAGCTCTCGTCAACCTTATCTCAGATTGATGGCGTGCTGGTGGCACGTGTTCATGTTGTTTTGGAAGATCAAGATCTGCGTCCAGGAGAGCGCCCAACTCCAGCTTCTGCCTCCGTATTTATTAAACACGCAGCAGATATTGCGCTTGATTCATATGTTCCGCAGATCAAATTATTAGTGAACAATAGCATTGAGGGGCTGAACTACGATCGAATCAGCGTAGTGATGGTACCCTCATCAGAGGTTCGAGTTGCTACTCAAAACAATCAATTTAAAAGCATTTTGTCGGTTCAGGTCACCAAAGAGACGGCGAATAATCTTATCGCCATTTTGGTGTTCTTGGTAGCGGCACTCATCGGCTCGAATATCGCTACTTTTACATGGTGTCGTAGGAACACGAAGCGTGGTTAAACCAGAAACACCACTCGCGCAGGTACAACACCAGTTTAACTATGCGCCTTGCCAGTACATCCATAGAAGTTGGATAGAGCAAAAGCAGCCTTGGTTACTAAATATCGAAGGCTGGAGAGATAACCCCATGTTCAACCAATGGTGTATCAATGAGTGGGCGTTATCTCCCGTTCCTGAGACGGCTTTTAACAGACCTTGTCATAGTTTGGCATTGCTCCCGACAGACGCGTTGAATCAACTCGTATTGATGGTGGGTGGAGCTTTGCATTGTGTTGCGATGCGAAGCGTTGTCTTAAAACATCCTAAACAGGTTCTGAACAACGTTTTTGGTTTGGAAGGCGCTCGGTTCTTAATTCAAAACGGGCCGATGCTGTTATCCTGCTGGCCGCAAGGCTGGCAGCGTTCGTTACCAGAACTACTGGATGAAAGGTCTGTTGAAGCAAGCATGAGGGCGCTGGGATATTTTTGGATGAGGTTTATTTTGATTAACTCACCGGAAGATGTTGTTCTTCGTTGGCAATTCAAATTGGAAAAGCAACTTAGCGAAAACGCAGAAACAGCTAACTGGTTGGAAGCGGATCAACGAGATCTGGCGTATCGACTCACAAAAAAAATCGCAAAACAGGTTATTCCTCAATGGTTTCATTTGTTGAAATAAAAACAGACAATTTGCAGCTGGCACCTGGCTTAAAGGTGCTGAAAGCGAAAGATTATGCCAGTTATCTGGATTCGCAACACTTAGTTGAAGCCGCGAACTCCAAAGCTGAAAGCATCATTGCTAATGCCCAACAAGCCTACGAAACCGAAAAACAACGTGGTTATCAAGATGGCCTTGCACAAGCCAAGATTGAAAATGCGCAAACGATGGTTGAAACCTTAGCACGTTGTAATGACTACTATCAGCAAGTCGAAGAAAAAATGACAGGTGTGGTGTTAGAAGCAGTACGTAAGATCATCGATACCTTCGATGATGTCGATACCACGGTGAGTGTAGTTCGAGAAGCGTTGCAACTGGTGAGTAACCAAAAGCAGGTCATTTTACATGTCCACCCAGAGCAGGTTGTTGAGGTGAGAGAAAAGGTGGCTGGTGTATTAAGTGATTTCCCTGAAGTCGGTTACGTTGACGTGGTAGCAGATGCGCGCTTGAAAAATGGAGGCTGCATTTTGGAAACAGAAGTTGGGATCATCGACGCTAGTATTGATGGACAGCTGCATGCATTAAAGCAAGCCATGGTGAAGCAGCTCAGCGAGCGTAAAATTACGATTCATGAATGAACCTCAAAAACTCAGCACTTGCTGAGTTTTTTCATTTTAATGCCTTTAAACAAAAAAAATCCGACCATTTCTAAAATATTCACTGCCATAAATCCTTAAGAATACACCTAAGAAAGCTGCTTAGTTGATAAGTCTTGCAACTAAGCAGCGCATCTAAAACAACAAAAATAGGATTATTTAGTCGAATGGCTAATGGATTTATAACTTCTTTACTGACAGATTTTGCCAGCCGCTGCCAATTGGAGCCGTTGGTTTTTGATGAGGATGATTGTTGCCATCTACTCGTTGAGCAAAACACAGCAATCACAATTCGTGCACAAGAAGATCGTGTGACGCTTATCGGGCTGATTTCAGGTAATAAACCGAGTGCTGATATTTTGCATCAACATATGAAAGATGCCTTAACGCAAGGCTCTCCAGCGGTATGCTGGGAGGAAGAGACCGGATATATCGGTTTCATACACCTGCCTCAGCAACTGCTAACTGCATCTTTTTTCGATGAGTCATTTGCGAATTTCATCGAGTGGTTAAAAAGTGCGAATACACAAGAAGTAACCAATAAAACAACCGAAGTACCGGAAACGAATACCACTCATTTTTCCACATTAAGGGTTTAAAACATGATCAGTTTTGGAAGTGTTAGCGCGTTGCAGGCTGCCATGCCGCAAGCTCGTAACGAGATACTTAACCAAGGTAAGCTGAGTATTGGTGGCAAAGAATACCAAATCAACGCAGCGACCCAAGAATTTACTCGTACCAATCCTACTAATGGTGCGGTAGCGCGATTTTTTGAAGCGACAGGAAAACTGTTTCGCGAAGGTAGCCCACAATCGGTAGCGAAAGCCCTTACAAAAGCCGTATTTGATAATGAGCAAGGACAAGCTCAGCGTTTACAAGCTGCTTCTTCTGTTGAGCATGGACAAATGTTCTTCAAAGATGGAAGCATAAAAACCGCATCAGATGTCTTAAATGCCTTTGCGAAGTTAGACAGTAAATCAGTTCAGTCGAACTCTGCTGAGCTAAACCAGTTAGCAGAGCGAGCGATGACAGAGGCAATGTTAGAAACCGATTCTGGTAAAAACCTCACATCACTGATTGGCGAAAGTGCAGCGAAGTCGCTTGCTGGACGTGTAGTAAAAGACTACGGCGGTGGTGTATCTGCAGCGCAGAAAAACCCGGCAGGTAGCATTAATCAAATGCAAGCGGTGTTTGATATGGAGGTGATGCATCTTAAATCGGCGCAACGTCATATCGAAGGTCTAGCAAGCACCGATCTAAGCCAAGGTGTATACGCTGAAGGACTGGCGGAGGGTGCGTTTAACAAAAGTGGCGTAACCAATAATGTTGAAAGAGCTGCGGCGTGGATCATTAATGCTTCTAACTCTAAAGGAAACGATGCCGAAAATATTACGTCTTTACTGAAAGAATACGCGTCTAATGGTAAAGATTTATTGAATATGGAAAACCTAAAAGAGCTACACGCTCGATTGGTGCCTAATGTTGAGCGTGATTACCGAGGGCCAAATATTTCGGGTGGCACTTTGCCGTCAAGTATTGGCGGTGAGGGCATGTTAAAGCAGCACATTGAAGGCTTTTTGAAAGAGAACCCTGTAGAAGATAAAGACTTAGGTAAACATTTGTTCGCCGGAGTTATCGGGTACCATGGCTTTACCGATGGAAATGGTCGCATGGGGCGCATGCTATACGCGATAGCAGAACTTCGTAACGACTCGTTCAATCCTTTAGCTATGGATGCAGAAAATAGCCTTCACGGTATTAAGTGATTTTCTACTTCTATTTAATTTTTGGAGCGGCGATTGCCGCTCTTTTATTTTCCAGCTTAACCTTAATTTTTCTTCTCAATAAAACGGCTAATAGCAATAAAAATGAGACGTTGAAATAAAGTGTCGGTTTCTATCTCGCCATAAAATCTCTTTTATCCTTATTCGCTTATTTAAATGAGCCGTTATACCCAAGTGGCTTCGCTGAAATAAATATATCGATGTCACTTAGTTATAATAAATTAGACAGGACACAACATGGATACAGGAAAGATTAATATGCTTCTCTCTGAGCTAGGAGAAGTGCTGAACCTTGAGCGCGTGACAGCGTATGACGATCAAATGTGGTCACTGCATTTTGCTGAAAACAACAGTGTCGATGTTCTGCTCGTAGAGGAAAAAGGCGAGTTATTGATTTCCAAAAACCTGCTTATAGAACAAGATGATATTACGCTAGATAAACTTCAAGTTTTACTTGAATACAACTTCTTGTATCGAGAAACAGGTGGTGTGCAGTTTTGTGTGAATCCAACACGCAAAGACGTTGTTCTTCAAGTTGCTATCGCGGCTGGAAGTGAACTCACCAACATTGCTAACTTAATCATTCAGTTGAATGAATTAGTTGATACTTGGGGACAGTTATTTCAAAACAACACGGTTGTAGATTTTAGCCAAACAGACGTACACGCATTTATTCAAGTTTAAGGCATCACACATGGTCAATATTAATACATCGCACATGCACTCGTTGAGTCAGTTAACGTCACATTTGGCGACACAAAATCAGGCTGACGACAAAGAGGTTCGAGCACACAACGGCAAAGATATTTTTGTTAAAGAGGGTGCACCAAAAAATAAAAGTATCAGCGCGCGTATTAGCCACCAGAATAAAGCGAAAGATATTGTAGTGAACCTGCTTACTAAGCAGGGTATTCCTAAAGATGTTGCGAAGCTCATGCTGAAAAATGTGTTGAACGGTGAGAACAAGTTAACGCTTGGGAGCCTGAAAAATCTTGAGAGATTGTCGTCTGGCCCTAGCTCAAATTGGCCAACGGCACAAACGGCAGCCTCTTCTTCCAAAACCAATAAAGCCTCATCGAGTGTCGCGCTTATCAACGAACATAAAGCCAACCTTCAAAAGCTTGGTGATTTTGCCTGTACGGACTTAAATACGTTCGGTGTTAAGGGGTCACAGTTTTATGAAACAAAAGGAAAGCCACGACTAAAAGAGCTTCACGCGGATCAAGCGCGAATCATGCAAGATCACAGAGCGACGATGTCCGCAAACGGAGTTCAAGCTGCAGCACAAAGAGGAACCGCACCGCAATTAAGCACTCTACAGAACATTGCTAAGGCAGTACAAACCGCGAAAGCCGGCTGCTGTACTACATTTGCCTTTGCTGCCGCCGCTGAGATGATTCAAGGCATGTCAGGAACACCTGAAAGTGAACCCAAAGTAGAAGTGGTTGCGTTTAAAAAGGGTCATTCAGGTACACACCTTTATGTACTGGTTGGTCGACAAGAGGGGAGCGACATAAAAGATCCATCAACGTGGAGTAAGGATGTGAAAATTGTTGACCCGTGGGCGACATCTGCATTCGGTGCACCAATGTTTGGAGATGCACAACGACCACCTGTTTCGAATATGTTCCCGCCAACAGAAGTCATTTTTGATAGCCATAAACTGGGTTAGTCACTCTGCAAAAGAAGTGAGCAAATACACCATGCTAAGCATCTAACCTTTATTGAAAGAGCAGCTCTGAGCTGCTCTTTTTTATTACTCTGGCAACTCGATCTTAGAGCGAGATTTCTGCGGAAAACCTCACAATGAAGGCGAAAAAGTGACAAAAATAAAGCCATTACCGACATCGTTCAATCTGCAATCGTTGTTCAATAGAGTTATTGAAACAAAAGGAAAAAGTTATGAACACGATTCAACAACTGCTCTTGGAGTTTTGCCAACTCAATGAGTTGCCCGAACTGAATTTTGAAGAAAATGAACGTTGTCAGCTACTGGTCGATGATCGCTACATGTTGTATTTCATCGCGACAGATACGGATGATTTGATGTTGTCTGTAACGTTCGGAGGGTTAGAAAAATCCGGTGAACAACGACTAAAAGGTTTAGAGCTTCTTGCTCATGCTAACTATCAAGGAATTGGTAGTGGCAACCTCGCACTTGCTTTAGCTCCAAATGGTCGACAGCTTGTCTTAGCAGGACGTAAACCCGTTGAGCATCTAAATACGACGAACCTTACCGCTTGGTTTCACGAAGTTATTGAACAGGCCGAGCTGTGGCAAGCGCGTTTCGCAATGTTGGATCAAGCGATTCCAACCACCTCTAATCATGAACAAGCTCATGTTCAATCACTTCGTGTGTAGGAGAGAAAAATGGTTAATACAACACAAAAAATCAGCCAAAGCCCAATACCTGATCTAGAGCAGTTTCGTGCAGTTGCTGCGCAAAAAGATGACCGAGTGATCAGTAAAAGAGGTGAAGTAAAAGAACCTTCCACATTCCACAAAGGTCACAAGTTTGCTTCTATTCACGAAGGCGTATTGAGAAGCAAATACACTAAGTTTTTCCAAGAAAACATCAAAACTCACCTTGATTTAAAGCAGGCGCTACTTAAGCAAGAAAAACCTGAGGTTGCGCTGTTGGCTTACTCCCTAGTGAGTCCTTCAGGCTATCGCGGTGAGCCACTTACTGAGCGTAAAATCTTAGAAGTTGTCAGCCTATTGGATGAAATAAAAGTGAGCAGCGATACGTACCAGCAGCTTAAAAATACGTTTGATTCGATCAGCAAAGATCCGCGTATGCAGGTGAGTTTAGAAGCCCAGTGTCCAGGAAAAATGGATGGCTTCGCTGCTGAACTGCTACAGATGGGCAAAGAAAAGCTAAAAGGTTCTGGTGTTAACGCCGTTATTAACTTGGCATTACCAGGCGTTGGCTTATTGATTTCTACAGGTCGAGAGTTGCACAAAGCGGCCGTAAATGGTGATGCTGAGGCTTACCATCATCAGTTAGAACAAATTTCACAGCTGCCAGGGCGAGATCAACGTCTTTCTATGCCGATGCAGCAAACCTTGGCTCAAGGTCATGCGATACTGTCGGCTGAAGGTGGCATTGGAGCTACGTTAGGTATGGCGACGGGGAGCCTGGGCACGTTCGGTGTTAGCTCTGTAGCAACGGTGGGCGTCACACCGATAGCAAAAGAGGCAATCGGTTCTGCGGCAACGACTGCTATCATGAGCGGCGGTGGTTTTGTGGCGAACCAAGCTGGGGCATACGGGTTAAATACGGAAGTAAAAGAGCAACTTATGCAAGGTGAAATGTCTGGTGTTTTACCTAGACTTGAAGTTTCCAATGCAAAAGGAGACTTTACCTTCAGTATGCAAGATCCGGCTTCTGTCCGCGCATTAATGGCGTACCTTGGTCCTAAGGAGAATACTGCAATGACTTCTCCTCAAGCGCCTAAAGAGGCACAAGAGATGGAAGCCGCGCGATTAACACTGAAAAAGATGTTGGGTTCAGAGCCAAGTGAGCACTTGGTTCCTGACGTAGACTCTATCTTGAAGCTAAGCCCAGAGGATGCACCAAGTAAAACCGAGTCTATTGCTAACGGGGCGTTTAAAAAACTGTTAGGAGAAGATTGGGATTGGCTCATGCCAGCTGTTCGAGCGATTGACAAAGGGGAAGCAAGTAAAATAAACGAAAAGCTCACCTACAAGCTCCCCCTAGATGCAGCAAACGGACGAGTTTATCTTGATAAATGCCCAAACCTGAGTGACGTCCAGTTAGATGCGCTAGAAAAATTAGGCTCACCAAGTCAATTGCGATTGATGTACTTGGCAGAAGGCTGGGTGTAATTTCAAATGGTAAAGTAGGGAGTAGGTGCTGCTCCTTACTTTATCTACCGTCAGCGTTCCTTTTTGGGGCTGGCTAATATCGGTTGAATTTAACTTTTCGACTGAAGAAACAAACACACAAGTGTCAACGTTATACCAACCCAACCAATGAAAGAAATTTCTTCCCCAACAATCGCAACTGCTAGTGCTGCTGCGATAACAGGTTCAAATAGCGTGAGTATGCTAGCTCCACTGGCTGTAACAAATCGTAACCCAAACCCAAAAGCGACGTAACCTAACCCCATTGGAATCAAGGCCATGTAGAGCATGACCGTCGTATTAGTTGACGATGCAAATAGATTATCACCCGTGATGAAAAGTGTTGGTAGAAGCAAAACTCCACCAATACCAAAAACACTTCCCATGGCCGTTTGCGATTCAATGCCGTGGTCAATCATAGCCTTTACTCCCCATGAGTAAATGGCGTACGTCAAACCTGCCAATAGGCCAAGTAATACACCCCAATGCTTCATATCATGATCAAATAAGCTATTTGCGGATGACTCAGAAGCCAGCAACAAGGTAATGCCAATGACCCCGATTGCGAAACTCATCATCCAGCGCTTGGTTATGGTCTGATTTCGGCTAAAGAGACACTCTAACAAAGCAGAAAAGAAAGGTGCAGTGGAGATAGAAATAACCGTACCAATAGCCACACCGGCGAATCGCATTGATGAATAAAAAGCCAGTGGGTAGGTGGCTAAGGCGATAATACTAACCAGTAACGTTTTCTTCTTATGTACGACTTTTCGAAAATCTCTCTTCAGTGACTTCGCAGATAGACATGCTTGCATAAACCCACCAATACCCATAGAAAATGCGCCAATGGCGAGAGCACTGACATCCGGTGCCAAGCTGGCAGCGGTGCCCGTCGTTCCCCACAGGGTTGAAGCAAAAAGTATGGATAAAGTTCCTAATTGATAGTCGGTGAAATGTTTTTTAACACTGTAATTTCTACCTAGTGAATGGCTGTTTTAGGGTAGAAAGAATAAAAGAAAGCGATAGAGATTTTTGTGCTGAAAAGACGGAATACTTGTTCCAGAGGACTATTTTAGTGGCTACCGGGAAAACTCTCTAGGAGACATGCCAAAATGCATTGAAAACCGTCGACTAAACGCGGAAAGGTCACTATAGCCAACTCGTTCAGCTATCAACTGGACTGGAAGGTCTGTATGAGTCAGTAGTGCTTTGGCTTTTTCCATACGTTGTAGTGTAATGTACTTATGGACGCTCATTTTTAGCTGCTCTTTAAAAAGCTTTTTAAACTGCGTCGGACTCAAGCAAGCGGCATTCGCTAATGAGGCAATGGTGAGTGGCTGATCAAGCTGCTCGGCGATCACAACCTGTACATCTCGAATACGCGAATCCACGGAGCGAGACCGCTTTTGCTGCTCCAGCAACAGATAGAAGGTTGCAACCATGGAGTTTTCAATTTCATCATTAACCTGATACTCAAGTTGCTTTTCGACAAACTGGATAAAGCTCAGTAGAGGCGGGCTAATCGAAAACACAGCCACACTACTATCCATCAAATGAGTGGGCAAAGTGGTCATATCCGCAACAATAAAGCGTGATGACTCTTCGGCATTAAAACCGTGAGCACAACTTTTGGGGATGACTATGCAGTCGCCAACCGCCACCTTTCCGACATAACTATCCATATCAATCTGTATGTTGCCCTGGAGAGGAAGCACGAGTTGATGATAATCACTATGAGTATGTCGGCTCATACGTTTCGTGTAGGAGCGAATGCTTAAGCTAGATTTCATAAAAACAACATACAGTTAAAGGATACCGCATTATAGCGTTGAAAGTATCGAGGTTGAAAGCTGGGCAGTTGTAAGCCCAGATCTTGAATGGGATGTGGTTTGTTAGTCCGCCTCGGACTCTAACGAAGCCAACCAACGAAGCACTTCCGCAGTTGCCTCAATAAGATCGCTTGGGATGTACTGGTCGACGTTACCGTCGGCGTATAGTGCACGAGCAAGAGGGACTTTTTGCATCACAGGCACGCCTTCCTCTTTAGCGATTGCGACCATACGTTTGGCTACCGCATCGGTTTCCATCAAAGTGATGACGGGCAGGGGCGTTTCGCCTTTCTTGTAATAAAGGCCAACCGCGATATGTGTTGGGTTTGTAACTAATACATTAGAACGTTTAACGTTTTCGCGTTGATTGGAGGCTTGTAGCTCTTGGTGCAACTGACGACGTTTGCTTTTTATTTCTGGACTGCCTTCCATCTCTTTGTATTCGCGTTTCACTTCGTCCTTGCTCATTTTGAGCTTTTTCGTGTGATCAAATTTCTGGTACGCAAAATCTGCGGCAGCGATGACGATGAAGCCTACCGAAGAGATAATCATTAATTGTTTAATCATGACGCCAGTAATGGTCGGGACACATTCTAGCCCACAAGTTGGAATTTGCATTAAAGCGTTGATGTTACCGCGTAATGTCACCCAGATAATGCAGGAAAGAAGAGAGACTTTAAGGATCGACTTGATAAACTCAATCACACTCTTAAGGGAAAAAATGCGTTTGGCCCCTTCGACGGGATTGATCTTTTTGATGTCGGGTTTAACGGATTCACCACTAAATAGGAGTCCGAACTGCCCCATATTGGAAAAGATGGCGACGAGTGCAGCAACCAGAATAATCGGAGCGAGTAGATAGGCAATTTCTTTTGCGATGGCGATAGCGACATCGACTAGCGCATCTTGGAAACCCTGATAAGCAAGCTTACTTGGTAGGAGAATAAGCGCTGAGATGTGCGACATGTAATAATCGGCGAACGCAAACAGTACAATTATGAGCGCCAAAATTAATGCAGACGATACGATTTCTTGGCTTTTGGCAACCTGACCTTTCTGTCGAGCATCGCGTAACTTTTTTGCGGTGGGTTGCTCTGTTTTTTCTGCACTCATAAAGAATCCTAAGCGTTATTGCCAAATGGTATTGAGTTGTTCTGCGAATCGGGTAATGCCGTAAAACTGTACTTCAAAGTGATCCATCATTATTCCGAGATACACGATCAGTAAAACACTCGCGATGGCACTTTTTATTGGCATGGCAAGGAAAAAAACATTCAATTGCGGTGCAAAACGACTGATAAGCGCCAGACCAAACTCAGCAAGAAACATTGCCAACACTAGTGGAGCGGACATCAACACACCAAGCCACATAAGCTGTTCAAATTGCGCGTAGAAGAAACTCACCCATGCGTCGTTAACGGTTGGGAAAAAGTCCACGATCGGCCAAGATGTATAGCTTTTGAATAACGCATAGATAAAAGTGACAAAGCCCCCGCCAGAGAAGAACAGGGTAATCAACGTTTGGGTCAGTAATACCGCTGTTGGTGTGGATTGTGAGCCTAGCGTTGGGTTAAACATACTTGCCATGGCAGCCCCACGTTGGTTGTCGACCAGAAAACCGGCCGCTTCTATCGCCCAAAAGGGGATAGCAGCAACAAACCCTATCAATAGCCCAATTAATACCTCCTTACCCAAAATCATTATCAGCCAAATGCCGTCGGTTTCTGCGGGCAAGCTTTGCTGATTAATCATCGGAAATATAAACAGTGCGAGTGAGCAAAGCACACCATTTCTCACCATGGTGCCGCCTAACATTTGCTTGCTCAAAATAGGCAAAAAGATGAAGCATGCCATTAACCTAGGTAACGTCAGGCTGTACAAAAATAAAGCCTGGTGTAAGTCGTGATAACTCATCGTATTTGAGGAATTTTATCCATAGCAAGCGAGGCGAAGGCGTGGAGCTCTGCCCCTAGCCATTGCGTTGTGACGAACAGCGTAATAATGACCGCGATAAGCTTGACCACAAAGCCTAACGTTTGTTCTTGGACCTGAGTTAACGCCTGAATAAGCGACACCAATGTACCAACCAATGCTGCGACTAAAATCGGCGGTAATGACAAGTACAACACTAGGGTTAATGCTTGAGTCGTGAAATGAATGATTTCAGCAGAATGCATACTTTCTCCGTGATTAACCGTAACTCAACACTAAGCCGTGGGTGAGCTTTGTCCAGCCGTCAAGCAAGACAAAAAGCAACAATTTGAAGGGGAGGGAAATCGTCATTGGCGATACCATCATCATCCCCATCGCGAGTAGGATATTCGACACAATTAGGTCAATAGCGATGAACGGTAAGTACAACAGAAAGCCAATTTCAAAAGCGCGAGTAAGCTCGCTGACGGTAAATGCGGGCAGTAAGAGCAATAAGCTGTCCGACTCTAAACGGTCTACGTACTTCTGTGGCCACAATGTGCGTGCAGCATCAGTGAAGAATATGGCTTCGGTTTCCCGAATATGCTTTTTCAAAAATTCTCGATAAGGCTGTAAACCGCTTTCAATGAGGCCTTCTACACTTGCAGAATCTTCAAGGGAGATATCATGCTGCTTTACGTAGTCGTAGGTTTCAAACCCGACGGGAGCCATGATGAAAATTGACAGAATGATGGCCAATCCGTAAAGCGCCATATTCGGCGGAATTTGCTGTACACCGAGAGCGTTACGCAACAGTGAGAATACAACGGCGAGTTTCACAAACGACGTCGCCATCATGGCGATAAATGGGATCAGTGCCAGCAGTGCTAAGCTGACAATGAGATTGAGCTCGTCGGGTAACTGGATCATGCTAGCTCCTGCGTGCCACCGAACAGCTCCAGTACGCGCACACCTAAATGTTCGTTAACATTAACCAGTTCACACTCACCAATGATTTTGCCGTTGGCACGCAATGTTACCGGCTTAGATACAGGCTGGTTTAGCTCGAATACGTACCCTGGCTGAAGCTGGTTAAGCTGCTCTAGCGTGATGGTTTGATGGCCGATATCAAACGTGAGTTCCACAGGCAGTTGCTGGTGGTCGGTTAACATTTCTGAAGTGTTTACGTCATTCATATTGGTTTCTTTTTCAATAATGTGAAGAGTTTGGTCATCTAGCTGGCAGCGCCAGAGATTCTGGTTAGATACTTGAAAAATGGCTTGTTGCTTGGCGATGTAACCATCGTCAAAAAAGATGACATCTCCCAGCTCGAGCGAATTAAATTCGCTTAACGTCAAATGGGTCCTTCCAAGACTTAACCACACAGGTAAAGCGAGGTGTCGAGCTTGTAGAGCAGCGCTGTTTGGTAGCGCATACAACAACACGTCTGATCCTTCGCTAACCCACAAACAAAGAGAGCCGTTAGGCTTATTGAGGGTTAACATTAAAGTATGCTCTTGGGCCTGGCTCGCCTCTAACGGCTGTAGTTGACTAAGAATGGGTAACTGACCAAATAGCGCTTTGATTACCTCACTATGCGGTTCTATCTGTGAGCTCAAAAGTGCTAACTGGAGGGAGTTAGGCAGGGACTCAAACGCAGTAGCATTTAAGGTCGATTTCAGCCAATGTTGGAGCTGCGCACGAGAAAAGTCTACTTGTAGGGTTTGCCCTCCAATCAACGTGGTTAAACGGAACCCTTCAAATGAAGGGATTTGAGCAACAGTAATCGATACGCTCTGACCATCAGTCCCTTGGAAGTGGCACTGTTTTGCACAAAGTTGATTGCTGAGCGCGATACTTTCTGCATCCACTTTGGGTATTATTAACGGTGTCATAGGTCATTCTCCGCTTGCCATTCTTCATACACGCTGCGTTGTTGGCGTGAGTGTTGTTGTTCATGTTGTTGTTGATCGAGCTGTTGAGTTTGTTCGCTGATCGCTAAGCGAAGTGGCTGCTCACCACCGAATCGGTTTAGCCGTTCAGCAAGATCTTGTCTAGCTTGCTGGCTAATAATGGAAAGGGCATGCTCTTGTCGAATCGTCACGCTATACCCTTGAGCGTCCAACTTGATGTGGATTTCGCCACCTTTTAATTGTCCTTCACTTAGAAACAGCCGAACCTCTTTGTTGTCCGATGCGGTTGGCAGAGCAACATAGATTTTATCCACCAATTGCTGGAGTAATTGGTTTACGTCTCGCGTTGGGCTTGGTTGAGCCTGCGAAGCAACACTTTTTAGGATGACATCGCCTTGTGTTACCGCACTTGCAAAGGGTTGAGAAGGTACTTTTTCTTCATCCGTTTTCACGGCGACTAGTGCGCTTTTCGTCTCGATTTTTTCAAGGGGCTTGGTTTCAGGCAGGCCATCAGTTTGGTCTGATCGTTTGCCTGTATTCTGTAGCGGCGGAGTTGCACGCTTATTGTGCGCTGTTTCAGTTTGCTTTTTCGTTAAGCCAACAATGTTAATCCCATCTTGAGCGAGCTCTGTCGCTGTCGCACTTTGGGGGAGCAAGCCAGATTCAAGCGTAGAGAGACAATCCGGTGAGGTATGTTTATCCATCGGCGTCGGTTTATCATCTTTCAAATGAGCTTGAGCTTGAAAGTGAGAATCAACACGCTCGGTAGAAGGGGAGCTTAGAACTGTGTCGCCATCGCTTTTTCCATCATGTTTAAGCAATTTATTGTTTTCACTAATTATTTCTTCGCTATTTGCTGCGTCGTCTTTCGATTTCTCTACGTCTCTCTTAGTGACGACGTCACTTTTACCTTTTAAAGTGGAGATGTTTTTGTCAGCGTTGGCTTCTTGGTTCGATAGGTTATGTTTCTTATCTAGACCTTGAGATGTCTTATGCCTTAGCGGTATGTCTTCTTCGCCAGTATGATTCTTTTGGGGATTCGCAACGATAGACTCCTTTCCCTTGCTAGGCTTCTTCGTCATTGCATGCTCGAATTGTGATTGAAGCTCGGCCTCCTTCTCGAGAGGCGCTTGTTCTGGCGTTGATTTGTGCAGCGTATTCGATGTTTCAGTTGTTGTGGTAATGCGCATAGTGAACCTTTAGATAATGTCGACAGTGCGAAACTCTTCCTGTTCGAGTTCTTCTTGGTATTGCCTTTCTCGCGATTTTTTCGCGACTTCTTGTTGCTGCAACTGAACGAATTTTTCTTTGGTTTTATGGGCTTGTCGCGCCTCTTTTTGCTTTTCTTTAAGTGCCGAGCGTTCGATTTCAAGCGCTTTTTTTGATTCGGCCACACGTTGTTTAAGTTCGGCTTCTCTCTCTCTTAACAACGCGACTTCTTGTCTTAATGTTTCTAGCTCTTTGAAAACGAGCGTTTGTTGTTTTGCTTTAGCAAAACGTCGCTCTTCTTCTTCCTGGCGCCAAACGTGATAGTCCGCGACAGAACGTTCGGCCTTTTGAACCTGTGCTGCGGCGTTTGACACTCGGTATTCTTGACGCTTGACGGCTTTATCCGCACGTTCAGCGCGAATTTTTTTGATTTCTAATAAGCGTTCTATCATTGTTTCGCCATCCCTTTAAGTTGAGCGATAGCGCCATCAAGATCGCTTGGTTCATGAGTGCCTTGGCGTAAAAAGGCGCGTATATCATCACTTTGTGCAATGGCCAAATCCGCTCGACTATCTGCGCCATGTTGGTATTCGCCAATTTTGATTAGCAGTTCAACTTCTTCATACTTAGCTAACATTTCGCGAATATGAGCAGCAGACGCCTGATGATCGGATTCAACGATTTGATTCATCACTCGGCTTGCTGAGCGAAGTACATCAATGGCGGGATAATGGTTCATTGCCGCAAGTTTGCGCGAGAGAATGATGTGCCCGTCTAGAATTGAGCGAGTTTCATCCGCGACAGGCTCCGTCATGTCGTCACCTTCCACCAACACGGTGTACAGTGCTGTAATTGATCCTTTGTCTGATTGTCCAGCTCGTTCCATCAGCTTTGGCAAAGCGGCAAAAACAGAAGGCGGATAGCCACGTCGTGTTGGTGGCTCGCCTGCGGCTAGTCCAATCTCCCTCTGTGCGCGGGCGAAACGCGTTACAGAATCCATCAGCAGTAGCACGCGTTTACCTTGATCACGAAAATATTCTGCGATAGAAGTGGCAACAAAAGCGGCTTTGGCACGCTCCATTGCTGGGCGATCAGAGGTAGCGACCACTAAAACCGATTTGGCCATTCCTTCTTCGCCTAGGTCATGCTCAATAAACTCGCGCACTTCGCGTCCGCGTTCACCAATTAAGGCGAGAACGGTCACGTCAACTTCTGCGGAGCGAATCAGTTTTGCCAGTAGGGTACTTTTACCCCCGCCAGCCGCTGCAAAAATACCCATGCGCTGACCTTCACCACAGGTCAGTAGCCCATCAATGGATCGAACGCCAAGAGAGATTGGCTTTTCAATTAGTTTACGTTGCATTGGTGGTGGCGCATCGCGATAAACAGGATACCAAGCACTTGGTTCCTGACTTTGCGTACCATCGAAAGGACGTCCAAGCCCGTCAAGCGTTTTACCTAACAGGTGGTCGCCAACACCCACTTCGTGCATTTTGCCCATTGGGCTTACTTCTGTATTTGAGGAAATCCCAAACATATTTCCTAATGGGGTGAGCAAAGCGTGATGCTGCTGGAAGCCAACCACTTCCGCTAACAAAGACAGAGTTTGATCGGGATTACGCAACTCACACAGTTCACCTACACGAACGCCAGGGACGACAGCTTTGATAATGGTGCCGGTGACTTGTGTAACGCGCCCGCGAATTTGGATCAAACGCGTGTGTTTAATCGCAGATTGTTGGATATCAGTGATGTATGAGAAATCGTTCAAGGTAAAAATATGCGCAATGATTGATGCTGAGAGAATAGAAAGTATAAGAATCAATTTATAGTGAATATCAGTCGGGAGTTTTTAGAAAACTGAAAGCGCACTAAAAAAACACGTCTGATTTTGACAGCTTCAAAAAAGCGCACTTCCTATAATTCGCCTGTATTGTGCGGAAGGAGTGCAAGTGAATGAGTATTATCAACAATCATATCGCAACAAATCCAAAGTTTGATGCGTCTATCCAAAGCGGGTTGGAATCGTCTCGTCCCGACGTTTCACAAAAAGGCAATTATCGCGGTGAAACCGTCCGTGTTCACAATGCCACACAATCACTTTTTGATGCGATGGAAGAACTCACTTCACTCGGTTCCGAAAAAGCAGAGAAAGATCTGACTAAGCGCAAAGTGAAAGACAGTGGTGTTCGAGTTAATGAAGCACATGAACTCGTTTCGGACTATTTAAGAAAAGTCCCTGATCTTGAAAAGAATCAAAAGATCAAAGATTTGGCTACAAAAATGGCGGGAGGAAATATCTCGACCATCGCGCAATTACAAGCCTACTTGAATGGGTTTTCCGAGGAGAAAATCCATCAATACCTCGCCCTAAAAGCCGTGAAAAAGTTTTTGAGTGCGAGTCCAGAAAGTAAACACCTACTAGCGCTGATTGACCAAGCACTTCTAAGAATCGAGCAAAACCCAGATACATGGTCTCAAATTGATACGGAAATCCGTGTCTCAAATTTTGCTGATGAATACAGCCAAGAGCAAGAGTTTAGCTCTTTGCATCAGCTGCGCGGCTTCTACCGCGATACCGTTCATAGTTATCAAGGGCTCGGCGCGGCTTATCAAGATGTAGTGGCGCGCTTTGGTGAGCAGGAGGTATCGACTGCTGTTGACTTTATGCTGCAAGGCATGAGTGCAGATCTTAGTGTTCAAGGTAGCAGTATCGATTCGGTTAAGTTGCAGTGGTTGATGTCCGATATGCAAAAACTCAAAACTCTGAATACGTTGCAAGATCGTGTGAGTCAGCTGTTCCAAATGTTTAAACCGGAAAGGACGAATTATGGCTTATCAAGTTTCTAATTTGATGGCTGATGTGATTGCGTTGGTAGAGCAGCGATGGGTAAGCAGTGATGAGATATGGAAAGTCGCCAACGCAATGGAATTGACGGCTGTAGAACAAAAAATCGATTTTTTTCGAGAGTTCCATAAGTTAGTTCGCGCAATCCCAATTGACGTATTCGCCGATGAAGAACAACGACAGAATTTAATCCAAGCGGTACAAAAGGCGCTAGACGAAGCCATTGATATAGAAGAAGAGGAAGCGTGGGAAGATGAGTTGGATTGATGCATCCGTCGATGAATTTTGCCGAGGAATGGGGCTCGATGCCGTCGATTTCTCATCAGCTGGACGGGTGCAGCTGGATTTTGAGCAAAGTGGTACGCTGCATATTGAGCGACAGGGTGAGCAGTTATTCTTGATGTTGTCTCGAGCGTTATCTTGGCATCAAATCAGTGACATGATTCAAAGTGCACTGTGTTTGTGTCATGCCGATCAAGGCTGGCCTTTCGAAATTAAAACCGGCTTGTTAGATGAGCAAACTCTGGTTTTTTCAGCAAGGCTAAAAGGAGAAGAAGTAACACTTCCGACCTTAGAGCAAGCGTTTACGCTTTTGGCTCGTCTACATAACGATGTGGCAGGCTCATGACTCGAGTCAGCACTTTAAACGTAGGCATCGAAGCCTTTACGCATGTTACTCATAGTGAAGTTAAGGCCGATTTCCCAGAGCGATTTCAATTGCTTCCTGATGGTCAGGCGGTCGCTACACATTTAGAGAAGCTCTATGACCTTCGGCCTTCAGACCAATATCTCATCGCGTTAACTAAGCCCAAGCTGCTGCACTCAGAGTTGTTGCGTCCAGAAAAGTACCGTCAACAATTTGATGAAACGTTAGCTCAGCTGCAAGTTCTTGCACAGGATTCAGGCTCCGCTTCTTTTATCAAAGCATCTGAAACGCTACAAAGTACACAACTTGATCAGCGTTACCTCACTATGGCGCTCAATCTCCTTATCCAGGTCTAACCAACATGTTGAGATCCAAAGACATTGAACTCTTACTTGTTCACGCTGCGCTACAAGTTCAATACCAAAAGCCAGAGCATGCCATTTCTATTCTCGATGCGGTTCTAGAAATAGAACCGCAGCACAAAGAGGCGATGCAAACACTTGCTGTGGCGTGTTTACAAAGTGGTCGATATACCCGGGCGATTGAGGTGTGTGAGCACCTATTAAAATCCGACCTTCATCCTGATTCGGCAGGACTCTGGTTTTGTTTAAGCCAAGCGCGTTGGAAACAAAATGACGTCGATGGGGCACGCCAAGCGCACCGACGCTATCTGCAATCTTTAAATAGTGAATCACATGAATAATTTGATCGATATTCTAAACAAAGTAGGGCAACGCAAAGACATCATGCTTGCGGTGATGTTACTCGCGATCGTCTTTATGATGATATTGCCACTTCCTACCGCACTGGTGGATGTGCTGATTGGCACCAACATGAGCATTGCGGTGGTGCTGCTTATGTTAGCGATTTACATCACCACGCCACTTGAGTTCTCTGCATTTCCTGCAGTGCTATTGATCACGACATTGTTTCGTCTGTCTTTATCTATCACGACAACCCGTTTGATCTTGCTACAAGGCGATGCTGGTCAAATCGTTTATACATTCGGTAACTTCGTTGTGGGCGGTAACTTAGTGGTCGGTATCGTTGTGTTCCTGATCATTACCATTGTTCAGTTTATGGTGATCACCAAAGGCTCAGAGAGGGTAGCAGAAGTTAGTGCGCGCTTCTCACTCGATGCGATGCCTGGTAAGCAGATGAGTATTGACGGTGACATGCGTGCCGGAGTAATTGACGTACACGAAGCTAGGCACCGACGATCACTGATTGAAAAAGAAAGCCAAATGTATGGCTCGATGGATGGCGCGATGAAGTTCGTTAAAGGCGACTCCATTGCGGGTCTGGTCATCATTGTGGTCAACATCTTAGGTGGCGTCACGATCGGGGTAACGCAAAAAGGCATGAGTGCTTCTGAAGCACTTGAATTGTTTTCGATTTTGACCGTTGGCGATGGTTTGGTATCGCAGATCCCGGCACTCTTTATCGCGATTACCGCCGGTATTATCGTGACGCGTGTTTCTCATGAAGATTCTTCTGATCTTGGGTCGGACATTGGTGGGCAGGTCATTGCTCAGCCACGTGCGCTTCTTATTGGTGGTGTGCTTTTGGTGCTGTTCGCACTCATCCCTGGGTTTCCAAAAATCACTTTTCTGGTCTTGGCCGCCGTGGTTGGTGGTGGTGGTTTCTTCCTTTTCTATCAACAGAAAAAACAAGCGGAATCAGATAGCACCGACTTATCAAGCTTTGTTTCGCAAGGGGCCGGTTCGCCAGCAGCGAAGCCAAACAAACCCACTCCATCTAGAAACAGTAAAGGCAAATTAGGTGAGCAAGAAGAGTTTGCCATGACGGTCCCACTCTTGATCGATCTTGACGCGAGCCTTCAGGAAAGCTTGGAAGCGGTCGCATTAAATGAAGAGCTAGCAAGGGTTAGACGCGCACTATATCTCGACCTAGGCGTGCCTTTCCCAGGCATCCACCTGCGCTTTAACGAGGGGATGCAAAATGGCGAGTACTTAATTCAGTTACAAGAAGTCCCGGTTGCACGAGGACGAATTGTTAAAGATCAACTCTTGGTGACAGAAGGGAATGAACAGATCGATTTATTAGGCGTGCCTTATGAGCAAGATGAAGATTTTCTACCTGGTATTTCTAGCATTTGGGTGGCACAGAGTTATGAGCAAAAACTCGTAGCCAGTCATGTAGGTTTTCTCACACCCGACAGAATTTTAACGTACCACTTGTCTCATGTTCTTAAGGAGTACGCGCAAGACTTTATTGGTATTCAGGAGACGCGTTATCTGTTGGAGCAGATGGAAGGCAGTTATTCGGAGCTAGTCAAAGAGGCCCAGCGTATTGTTCCGTTGCAAAAAATGACGGAAATCTTGCAACGCTTGGTTTCTGAAGACATTTCTATCCGAAACCTTCGCGTGATCTTGGAAGCGATGGTTGAGTGGGGCCAAAAAGAGAAAGATGTTGTACAGCTGACGGAGTACATTCGTTCCAGCTTAAAACGTTACATTTGCTACAAATACGCGAGCGGACAAAACATGTTGCCCGCTTACTTATTGGATCAAAGTCTCGAAGACACAATACGCAGCGGTATTCGTCAAACCTCAGCAGGGAGTTACTTGGCGTTAGACCCGTCAGTAACGCAACAATTTGTCAGTGATGTGAAACAAACCATTGGTGACTTAAGCCGCATGCCGAATAAACCTGTGCTAGTTGTGTCTATGGATGTACGCCGATATGTGCGAAAGCTTATTGAATCGGAATACTACGATCTGCCCGTTTTGTCATTTCAAGAACTAACCCAGCAAATCAATATTCAGCCACTTGGAAGGGTGGGGATGTAATGAAAACAAAACTAATACTCTCGCTGGCGCAAGCGGGGATCGAAGTGACGCCATACTTTTGGCAACAAAGTGAAATTCAACTTGGTTATCGAATTGAAGTTGAAGGCTTAGAGCTCGTTTTTCGGGTGGAGGACGGTGAAATCATCATCGTTCTTCTGAAACGCGTTCGTCCAAAATTGGGGTTGAGTAACCCCTTTGCCGGCTTATTTCTCTTGGCTGAACATGCCATTCAACTTTATCCCTCCGATTGGGTCATTCGCGGCAACGTCGATGTGTTACGTGGTAGCAACATGAGCAGCCAGCGATTGGCACAGTTCTATCTAAAAGCATGCGGTGCAAGCCATGATGAGCTAGAAGACTGGTACTGTTTACGCCTAGCAGATTATAGACCTTTGAAAAAGTTGAAAAAGTAAAAACTCGCGACTGTTACTGACAGCACCGATGAGATGACCCGCTTTAAGATAGGAATCAAGATGAAGCAACCGTTTACCGATGCGATTGAGAACGCTGAGCTTGCCATTAGAAAAGCTGAAGACAGAACCGATATTTTTAACGAGCTATTGGAAGGCTTAGGTGTTGGTCCTGTTGCGGGTGATGTTTTACTTGGCGGCATAAAAGCACCAGTAGATACCATGAAACGTGCAGAGCAAGAGCTAATAGACGAAGTCCAGCGCCGCCGGCAACAACAAAATCAGCTACAAGGTACGTCAGGTAAACGCAGAAAGCGTCCCACAGTGATGCGCGGCATGATGATTTAGAGGTTTGGAAATGACGAATATGAAAACGACTGGCTCTACGACAGGAGCAACAGACACAGCTGCGAGTAGTGCACCATTACCCACTTTCCAACAAAACTTGATAGAGGCATTTACCCCTGTACGGGGTGAAGCAGAGACTCTGCAACTTGCCTCGATAGTCTCTTCATTGCCAACTATCTCGGGACAAACGGAATCACAAAGCATCGCGCTTTATGTTGATACGCTTGAAAACCTAAAAGCGAAAAATAACGCGTTTGCTGGTATATCATTGACCGACACCGCATCTGTTTGGTTAAAGTCGCTACAAAGTGCTAACTCAGATGGCGAATTAACCGCAGCCGAGTTTAATGCTCAAACAAACCAAACGCTATCAAATCAGTTTCAGGCTTGGTTTAGTCAGTTACTGACGGACAATGTAGATAGCTCGTTATCTACTGAGTTTGTTAGTCAATTCAATTTGGGGACTCAGAGTAACCAAGCGGAGCAGATCGCCAACCTCTCCGAGACAGGTCTGGCTAATGCCACCAAAGAAATTTCTCTTTTTGTTGCAGAGCTTGCTAATCAAATGAGCTCCCGTGAAGTGAGAGATGCTTCTATTTCTTTTCTTCGCAATGCCTTTAGTAGCTTAGGTTCCGTTAATCTCGCGCAACTGAAGAGCTCGGATTTCCTGTTGACTAAAGAGAGTTTCGCTCTTCAAGTCTCAGCTCAATTAAAAAGTAGTTTTCAAGGCATCGGTATTACTTTAAGCACCGATGACGCAAGTGCGCTAGCTAGCAGAATTACCTGGACTCCTGGTATTTCTAAACAGCAGCTTAAAGAAGCGTTAGATGAAATGGCCGCTCAAGTGAAAGGCCAATATAGCGCAGCTTATGGTGAGGCGAGTGGAACGAACAATCTAAAAGCAGCACTTAATACTGTCATTGGTGGAACTGAGCCTTTGACCCTTTCTAGTCTGTTCGCCAACTTCGCGGTGAGTTTAACAAATATAGAAATCGACGACTTTTACCAGGACAGAGCGATAGCCGATGTCCAAAAGACACAAATAACGGCAGCTCAAGTTAATTTGATCAAAGAAAACACCGAACGAGATATCCGATTACAGTTTGAAAAAATAGTAAAAGGTGAATCTACCGGGGCTTCATTTACTGAGCGATACGAGGCATTGCGCAAGAACTTAGGGGCATTGAAAGAGCGTCTACTCAATATCACCGATAAAGAGAAAGCGGATCGCGAGGTGAGAGCAGAGCACTCTCTAACGGCTCGTGATTTGTTGGCCGTTGTTGAGTCCAGCATTGGAGACCGTTTTGATGAGCAAGTGCTGCTTGCACTAAATGAGCGTCGTGTTAACCGTTTAGAGAAACGTAATGACCAGAAAGAGGCATTAGAGGATCTCACAATACAGCTTAAAGTTTTTGGTGTTGTGCAATCAAAAATTCACTCTACGCAAAGTGTTGATGGGGTTTATAAACCGGGATATCCAGAAAGTAACTTCAAAGCGAGTGACTTTAACTACAGCAATCAAACGGATTTTGAAGCTTCACCTGAGTACAAGTATTTGACGGATAATAAAATAACAAACCATCGAGACTTCCTTCAAACACAAGGTATTACTATCGGTGATGGTGCGTCGTACCAAGACGAAGAGAAGTCTAAAAAACTGTCTAATTTTTCTAGTTCTGTCAGTGCTAAATCCAAGTTGCTTAACGATGAAGTGCAAATCAAAACCACTGAGCTGAACGACACCAGTTCTCAATACAACTCGACCGTTGAAGCGATGAACAAGTTTGTTCAGAAGTACCACAGTATTTTACAAGAAATCCTACGAGCCATTTAAGGATAACCAACCATGACTAAAACAAACGCGACCGATCCATCTCAAATGCAAGCAGAAGAACTGCTGTCTTTTTTGGAAGAGGGAGGCACGCTAAAAATGTTGCACGATGTGTCTCAGGACACCATCGAACATATTTATGCCGTAGGTTACAACTTTTTCCAATCGGGAAAGATTGAGCAAGCAGCGAAAGTATTTCAATTACTCAGCATGCTTGATCATTATCAGGCGCGATTTTTCATTGGCCTTGGCGCGGCTCGTCAGGAGTTGGGTGAGTATCTGCAGGCAATAGACGCCTACAGCTACGCAGCGCTAGTGGACGTAAATGATCCACGCCCACCTTTTCACTCTGCTGAATGTCACCTGAAACTGGAACAACTGACAGAAGCAGAGAGTGGGTTTTATAGCGCGAAGGAGATGTCTGCCGGAAAATCACAATATGCAGATTTGCATGAGCGTGCAGGCATCATGTTAGAAGCGGTGAGAAATAAAAAGGAGTAATTAGACTATGAGTTCTATTGCACTTGACCGCATCCAGACACAGGTTTATAGCCCTGAATCTGGCCAAGCCACGTTAGATAACGTGCAGAAAACGGTGTCTACAGCGACGCCTTCTGTGACGGTAGAAAACGTGAAGAGTAAAGATGCAGATGTACTGAACACCGGAAAAGTAAAAGTTCAGTTAGATGCACCTAACGCAGCTGTTAGTGACAAAGTGAATGATTTGACGCTAAAAGCCATGGCACAGCTGCAAAAGATCGTCGATACCATTGCAAAATCTCTCCATGCAGTTGCAGACCAAACAGGTTCGATTGCCGTCAAAATCATCGCAGGATCTGCTGATGATTTTGAAGTAGAGCTTGCTGCTATCACGGATAAACTGAAAAGTGCTCAAAACGAGCTGAAAATTCAGGAAGTGAAGGTCGCAAAAGCTAAGCACGAAAAAGAGATGGTGGAAAACCAAGACAAAATCAAAGAATCGGAAGCCGCTGCAAAAGAAGCCCAAAAATCAGGCTTAGCAGCGAAGATCTTTGGTTGGATCAGTGCGGTGGTTTCTATTGTTGTTGGTGCCGTAATGGTGGCAACGGGTGTTGGTGCAGCAGCCGGTGCACTTATGATCGCTGGTGGCGTTATGGGAGCAGTGAGCATGGCGTTGCAAGAGCCAGCCGTTCAAGATGCGCTAAAAGAAGCGGGCGTAAATGTCGATGTGCTAAACAAAGTCGTAATGGCATTAGAAATCGCCGTCGCGGTTATTGGAGCTGTTGTGACGTTTGGTGGTGCAGCAGCTGGCGGTATCGCGAAACTTGCAGCAAAAGGTGCTGGTAAGGTAGCTCAAAAGGTCACGGAAATCGCTACGAAAGCCGCTGCAAACATGGCGAAAGTGGCGGATATGGGCACAAAAGCTGCGACAACAACAGCGAAAGCGATTCGTTATGGCGCAGAAACCGTCGATCTTGCCGTCAATGTGGGGAAAGGCGCAACGGACAGTGTCCATGCTGCTAACAATGCTCACGTGACAGAGATTCAGGCTGATATCACAGACCTTCGAGCCAAAATGACGTTAAGCCAGGCTGTCATTGATAAGCTCAAAGAAGAGATTGGTAAGTTGATGGAAGACTTCCAAGAGTTGATGAGCCTCATCATGCAAATGATTCAAGCGAAAAGTGAAACTATGCAAACGGTGTTAAGCCGTCCTGCAACGGTATAAGGAGTTTATTATGCTAGATAAAGTAGGCGGAACGGGTCGTGGTGAACTATACGGTTTAGGCGATACCATAAAAACCAACAAAGCAGAAAAAGCGCCGGAAACAAAGCTTGAAGCGGGCGCCGTTAAAAGCCAAAGTGAGTCAGGTGTTTCTGGTGCAGCACGCTACCAGTTAGAGACACCTAAAGCTCCTACAGTGAGTAACCAAGCTCAAGTTGTTGCAAACCTAATGAGCGCTCTTGCACCGACGGTGAGCTCATTAATGAGCACAACGATGAAAGCGCTTAACGGTGAGGAGGTGATCAAGTCACCATCAGATGCGGTATCACAATCGTTGACGCTATTAACATTGTTGTATCAAGTATCAAAGCTGAGCCGTGAGCAGCAAGTGCTACAACGTGAAATTGCTGTTGAAGCAAACGTCGCGAGTTTAGAAAGCCAAGCGGCAGAACTCAACAACTCGGCAAGCGCAATGATCGCGATGGCAGTCGTTTCGGGTGTATTAGCGGGAGCTACCGCAATTATTGGTGCCCTTGGTTCTTTCAAAGCAGGGAAAGAAATCAAGAATGAAATGGCGAGCAATAATGTACTGAAAACGCAAAAAGCTGGCTTCGATCAAGCAGAAGAGTTATTAAATAACAATAGCTTGTCTAAAACTCAGCAAGATCAGGTTAAGCGTGCGCACTCACTAGCGAAAGACAATATCGCAGACACGACAGCGCAGCTGACAAGTGGTGGCCGTAAGTTCGATAAGTTGATGAGCTCAAACCAAGCGAAGAACGCGATTCTTCAAGCTTTGGGCCAGATGGCAAACTCAGCATCGAATGTAGAGCAAACCAAAGCGCAAGCGCGCAGCAAAGATGATGAAGTACAAGCGACTCGCGCACAAGCAGCCAAACAGAAAGCCGATGAAAACATTGGTTTCCAAGAAGGTTTATTGAAAGAGCTACGTGACTTGTTCCGATCTATCTCAGATAGCCAGAACCAAGCGTGGCGAGCGTCAGTCCCAACGGTGTAACCATCCGTTTCACTAACTACAAAGCGTTGTTTATACAACGCTTTTTTTATTTCAGCTATCTAAACTAGATACGGATATTTACTGGGTGATTTGTTTGTAAAGCAATATAACGTAGTGAGTTACATTGCATAAAAGTTACTGTTTTTGTTGAACTCAGCTCAAAGTTTACCATCTGATATTGGTTTTGTTGCATACTGCTGGGTTAGAATGCCATTGAACTTACGAAGAAAGTGTTTTAAATGTTCTTTTCTGTCGGATGATGACTGCGAATCTGATGGTTGTTTGACACAACTAATTTCTTTTTAAGACGGCAAGCTTACTAGTGTGGATATGGATCAGCAACATTGAGGAGTAACAATGGATATTTCATCACACAAAAAGGATATGGCGATACATATAGTCGAAAAAACGATGTCAATAGATCGGCTAATAATGATCATGTATAACTCACCAGATAAGATAGTTTACGAACACTTTAGAGCTGTTAACCCTCATTTGAAAGATAATATGGTTAAAGTTGGACAAGTTGTTTTGCTATCTCCAGCTAACTCAATCGAATGTACGCTAGAGGAAGCTCAGTTTTTGAGTCTTGCAAATGCAGTAGATAAATCTCTTATGGAATTAGATCGAGCTGAGCGTGAGATCCTCGTAAAACGCTATGATTTTTTATCTAATGTTGCTAGCTATAACGGTTTGCTATTAGGGGTTAGTAATAATGTGTGGAATTCTCACGTAACTCAGGTTAAGTCAATCCTAAAAGATATCGAAAAAACTTACATATCAAGTTTTAACCGTAGTGGAAATTTAAATAACCAACAATTTTTTTCTAAGCGTAATATACAATTTCAGCGTTTAAATACAGCTTTAAAAAGGTTTGGACAGCCAACAATAAATGATAATTTACTTGCCGGTGATATTAAGAAAAACTTGGGCTTAAGTAGCAAGAGTATTCTTCATCGCTGGGGAAAGCAGCAAGGCACGGTAACTGCCATTCCTGATTTTGCCAAAAACTATGCAGCAGTTGCTAAAATGTCACGGAATTTAAAACGTGTTGGTTATGTTAGTATCGCTTTGACTGGAGTTGAAGCTGCGGCATCTATCGAGAAAGCGTGTACTGTAAAAGACGAAAAACAATGCACTGAAACCAAGTACTCGCAAATAGGCAAGGCTTCTGCGAGTATTGCGGGAGGAACTGCTGGAGGCATGCTTGCTACATGGGGAGTGTGTACTTTAGTTTTTGGATTACCATCAGGTGGAACTAGTGCTTTTTGGTGCTCTGTTGTAGCAGGAGGCACTGGGGGATACTTAGGAGGAAAGTATGGAGGTTCGACTGGTGAGTATTTGGGAACAGAATTATATAAAACTCAACTTAATAAGTAGTCGAAGATGGAAGATATCAGTTTAGCATCAGATTTAGTGATTTATCTGACTACGGTTGGAATTTTAGGTATATTTACTTGGGTTTTGTTTGTTATTTATTTGAAATCCAAGTGGTTGAAGTATCTTGAAGATGCTCTTGATAATGGAGTTCGATACTACACTCTGAATATATTCTTATCAGGTCACGGAGTACTACAATATGGAACTGTTTTTCTGAGCACTTTTCATGCGAAACGATATAAAATGTTAGAGAAGAGGGATAAGGTTCCAGTTCATATTCAACGATTGTTTGTTCTCTCATTCGTATTATTTATTTCAAGTGCATCATGTCTTTTGGCTGGAGTTATAATTCATCATATTTATATAGAATAAAGGTTATTTAACAAGATTATAGTAATTTGACCTGAGTATTTCTATTTAATAGATAATTTAGAATGGACATATCAGTCTAAAGATTTAATTTTCTAGACTATACGGTTTACGCTTATATAGAGCCATTATATAACGGCAGAATATGCCGATAAAATGGTGATTACTAAGCTAACCGCCAAGGATGAGAACTTAAACGTTATCAAATTGTTAACGATTGCTATACTTAAACGGTCATCAACACAAGTAAAAGGGATGTTCAATGTTTAAGTTTAAGCAAATCGCACTTGCGGCTTCTTTGGCTGCACTCACAACAGGCTTTTCTGCGTCTGCGGAGGAAACGTTTGTCACGATTGGTACCGGTGGCGTAACAGGGGTTTATTATCCGACTGGTGGCGCTATTTGCCGCTTGGTTAACAAATCGCGAGAAGATCACGGTATCCGTTGTTCGGTAGAAAGTACTGGGGGATCGATTTATAACATCAACACTATTCGTGCTGGCGAATTGGACCTCGGTATCGCGCAATCAGACTGGCAGTATCATGCTTACAAAGGAACCAGTAAGTTTGAAGAAAGCGGGCCTTTTAAAGAGCTACGCGCCGTATTCTCCGTTCATCCAGAACCGTTTACTGTCGTTGCACGTAAAGACGCGAACATCAAAACTTTTGATGATTTGAAAGGTAAGCGCGTTAACATTGGTAATCCTGGTTCTGGTCAGCGAGGTACTATGGAAGTGCTAATGAACCAGTATGGTTGGAGTAACGACGACTTTAAGCTTGTCTCTGAGTTAAAAGCAGCAGAGCAATCAAAAGCACTTTGTGATAACAAAATTGATGCGATGATTTATACCGTTGGTCACCCAAGTGGAGCGATTAAAGAAGCCACTACGTCGTGTGATAGTAATATCGTAACGGTAGCTGGACCTAATGTAGAAAAACTGGTTGCAGACAACAGCTTCTATCGTGTCGCAAATGTCCCAGGTGGTATGTATCGTGGCACAGATAGTGATGTTCAAACCTTTGGTGTGGGCGCGACGTTTGTTTCTTCTACTGCGGTACCAGAAGATGTGGTTTATAACGTGGTTAAAGCGGTATTTGAAAACTTCGATGATTTCCGCCGTCTCCACCCAGCGTTTGCAAACTTGAAGAAAGAGGAAATGGTAAAAGACGGTTTATCTGCGCCTCTTCACCCAGGTGCGCTCAAATACTACAAAGAAGTAGGGCTGATTAAGTAAGCGTTACTTTCTCTTATTATTGATGTAAAACGCCATCTTTCTCGATCAATGCCACTCGTTTAACCGCGAGTGGCATATTTCTATTTCTCGTCATCCTGTACAGCGACGAAGGAGCGTGATACAGGATCTTCTATCCGAGCACTTTGTGATCAAAATGGTTTCATTAGCCGCTCAGTGTAGTGCTATTAGATTCCTAACCTCGCTGGAGTGACACAAAAAATCGTTAAGCTATCTGCATTAATCTTTCGCGCTGGTGTTTTTGTAGGATTGTTATCCACTTGTACAAGTTTTGCTTAAACATAAACATCAATGAAAAAGTAGATAGTGATGAGAATAGAAGAAAGAGCAACAAACCCTTTAACATGATTGGGATTCAGTTGACGAGAGACACGAGCTGCAAGATACCCACCTACCAACGTACCGACCAAAACAACACTACCTGTGTGCCAGTCAATGGAGCCATTGGCAACAAAAATCACGATAGCAATGAGTGAAACACACGTAGATACGAGCAATTTCAAACCGTTCATTAAATTAATGTCTTGGTGGCCCGCTACTACCAGATAGCTCAGAACAATAACCCCTAAACCTGCGTTGAAAAAACCACCGTAAGCAGAGACACCAACAAGTAATAAACCCAACGCGATTGCTCCGAGTATGCCAGCATGTTTGTGCTCTTTCGCGACAGTTTTGATTAGCATTGTTAAACGAGAACCGGTGAGAAAAAGCACGGTGGCAAATAAGAGTAACCAAGGGATAGCTTCCATAAATAGCGATTCTGGCGTGTTGAGCAACAGATATGCTCCGACAGCGCCGCCGACTAAACTGAATGAGACTGTGAACAGCAGTTCATGCTTGTTCTTCATGATCTCTTCTCTGAACCCGACGGCTCCGCTAATGTAACCCGCACATGAAGCATACGTGTTTGTTGCGTTAGCCATAATAGGAGGAACACCTACTGCCAATAGAGCCGGAAAAGTAATAAAGCTTCCGCCTCCTGCTATGGAGTTAATGATCCCACCAATTACGCCAGCAATGAATAAAAGTGAGAGTTCTAAAAGCATAAACAATCCTTGTTATGTTCTTTTTCATTGTTAGAGCTTCAGATGCTCTAACCCACATGCTCTAATGTTCTGATATGAGGTTTACTTTACCCGCTCTAAAACAAAATTGTTCAGTTCTGTAACGTTTTTGATGACATGAACGGCTTTACTTTGAGAGTACCCTTCGAGGCGATACATAAAGTCATCATTCCAGAATGCGGGGCATTGCTGAAGAACTTTGTAGCTTTGTAACGTTCCTTTCAGTACCGAACTACCATCAGGCCAACCTTCAGGTTTAATGAATAGTCCTTTAAGGAGACGTTTCGTCACAAACCAATAGCTTACTGAGTATGGTAGATCAATATAAATGAGAGTATCGGCTGCATCTAAACGAGCGTTGAAAGAGCTGATCGGTCCAAGGCCATCTATAATCCAACGATCTGAGCTTAGTATATTGCTATGGGCTTCATCAAAAACGTTACGCTCAACGGGATCACCGTTTGGTTTATAGACTATTGAATCTAATTGATGAAGAGGAAGACCGGTAGCCGACGCGATTACTTTACTTACCGTCGATTTTCCACTGCCGGGTTTACCAAAAACTGCTATTTTTTGCATTGTGACCGCCTCCAAGAGAGCTTTTCCCATACGGTAGAGACAGAAAACCCACCGCTATGGGTGGGTTCGATAAATACTGAGCGCATCAAAAAATCCCACCATTCCTATGGAATGATGATAATTCGTTGGTTAAGTTGCGCTAAGTGTGTGTTCATACAATCACCTTCATATAACGACACTGATTTGTCAATACCATCTGTACAACAAGCGAACGATTTGGAAGGGGGAAGATAAAGCCATCACGATGGATGGCTTTATCTAGGTTGAAAGAGACAGCGATTACTGCTCAACGCTGACTGGCTGTGCTTTAAACTTTTGAATCAGCTTTACGATTAGTGGACTTGCCAATACCAATACAGCTAAAACAGTAAAGGTAAGGGTAATAGGGCGCTCCCATAGGAAACTCAGTTCTCCATCTGAAATCATTAATGCGCGGCGTAAGTTCTCTTCCATTAATCCTCCAAGGATGAAGCCCAGCAATAAAGGTGCGAGCGGGAAGTTAGCGAGCCGAAGTGCAATGGCAGCCATAGCAACAATCAGCATCACGAACACATCCATAGTGTTAAAGGAGACCAAATAAACCCCGGTGATTGAGAAGAATAAAATCATCGGTAGAAGCACCGTTCTTGGAACCGCCAAAAGCTTTGAAATGTACGGAATCAACGGTAAGTTCAGGATCACAAGTACGATGTTGCCGAAGTACATGGAAATGATCACTGACCAGAACACATCTGGGTGTTCAACAAACAGGCGAGGGCCAGGTTGAATACCATAAGCGATCAGCGCACCGAGCATTATTGCTGTTGTACCAGAGCCCGGAATACCAAGCGTTAATAGCGGTACAAATGAACCACTAGATGCTGCATTGTTCGCAGACTCTGGCGCAACCAAACCACGTATACTGCCTTTACCGAACTCATCCTTTTTCTCTTTAGGTGCGAGGTTGCGCTCCATACCATAGCTTAAAAAAGCAGCAATGGTTGCCCCTGCGCCAGGAAGAACGCCAGTGAAGAAACCTAATATTGAAGAGCGAATTGAAACAGGCGCAACATCTTTGATTTCTTCCTTGGTCACTTTCATTGAGCCAATGTTGCTCAGCTTTTCTTGTTCTTCATCGCTGGTGTCTTTTGATGGTTTAAGGATGCCCATCAGTGTCTCACCCAGTGCGAATGTCGCCATTGCAAGCAACAAGAAGCTAAAGCCATCCATTAAATCCGTTAAACCGAAGGTAAAGCGTTCAACGCCTACGCCTTTATCGATTCCAACTGTAGATAGCATCAAACCAAGAATGGTCATCATCCACGCTTTGATTACCTGACCTTTCCCCGCAAAAGCCGCGACAGCTGATAACCCAAGTAGCATCAACGCAAAATAGTCCGACGATTGGAAGCTAAGGGAGACGCTAGCCAATGCTGGTGCGGCAACAAGCAACATAATGGCAGATAGCGTACCGCCAGTGAAAGACGAATAAGCTGCCAAAGCTAATGCTTTACCTGCTTGGCCTTTTTGGGCCATTGGGTAGCCGTCAAATGCTGTGACCACGGTTGAAGAACAACCCGGCGCGTTAATTAAAATCGACGATGTAGAGCCACCAAATACCGCACCGTAATAAACACCCGCCATTAAAATAAGGCCAGAGGAGGGCTCTAGGCCATAAGTAATTGGGATCATCAAAGCAATGGCTGAGATCGGCCCAAGTCCAGGTAACATGCCGATAAATGTACCGACGAAGCAACCAACGATCACCATCATAATGTTCATTGGCATTACTGCGGTGGATAAACCTTGTAGAATTCCATCTAACATAATTCAGTCCTTTCTTTGACTACCAGATGGTGAAAATCAAACCCGGTTCGAGATAGATGTCCAAACCTTGAGTGAGTAATAAGTAGAACGCGATCACGAATGGAAACGACGCGCCAAACAGAACGGGTTTACGTCTTTCCCCGAGCAGATAAAAGCCAGCCAATAAAAAGAAGCCAGTAGCTATCACAAAACCTAAGTAAGTCAGGCCCACGCCGTAGAGCGCCATTAAAATTAAAAAGGCAATCAGTAACTTCCAATTGAAGGTCAGCACTGCGCCACTTTGTTTATCTGGTTGTCCTGTCACCAGCAATAGCAAAGAAAGGCCGACACCAACGTAAGTCAGGATGGTTGGCAGAGTACGTGCGGTGAATGGTTCATACTCATCACCTGGAAACAATGGAATTTGTGAGGTTTGATAACCGTAGCAAAGACAGAAAAGTAGAAAGATCATTGCGCCGACGCGGTCACGACAGAGTAAATACTCTTTGGTGAAAAAGTTGGTTGAACGAGGCATATTCAACTCCTAACAAAAGTAAAAAAGACCGCATATGGACGTCAATGAATAAACTAAACCATTAACAATTAAGCATTTCGCTGCTAGTCGAGCCGCTTTGGGTATATAAACAAAGGAGTGTGCATGCCGATTGTCGACAATGTCCATATGCGGTGAAACTTAGAGTGCAAATACAATGGGGAAATACCAACCTACGTTGTTCATTGAGGTTGGTATCTGAGGGACCCCAATTCGACTGTTACTTCAGGAAGCCTAACTCGCGCATTAAGTCACCCATCTGTTGCTCTTGATCTTCAAGAAACGCGAAGAATGCTTTATCCGCTTTATAGTTGTCGATCCAACCATTGCGGTCTCGAACGACTTGCCATTCGTCGGTGTTATACATTTTAGTAAATGCGGCATTCCATTCATCTAGCTTTTCTTGGCTTGTGCCTGGTGCTGCAAAGAATCCACGCCAGTTAGCAAAGACAGTTTCATTACCATATTCGGTGAGAGTTGGAATGTTAGGCGCAGCTTCTAAACGTTTTGGTGCTGTAATCGCTAACACTTTCACTTGCCCAGACTTAGACATTTCGAGTACTTCACCTAACCCTGTAGAGAGCAGTTGTGTTTCGCCTGAAAGTAGGGCAGCCATGGCTTTTCCACCTGCATCATAGGCAATGTAACGAACTTTGCGCGCATCAAAACCTTCACCTTTGAAAGCCGCTGCTATAACCAAATGATCCATAGAACCACGAGCAGAGCCACCAGCAACCTTCACTTTACGAGGGTTTTCTTTAAAAGCTTTAACGACATCTTCCCAAGAGCTATAAGGAGAATCGGCTGATGTAACAATGGCGCCATAATCGGCAACCGTTGCGGCAACAGGAGTCAAGTCGCGGAAAGATTGTGGGAAGATCCCACTGAGCGAGCGAACGACGATCGGTGTTGAGTTCACCATGAGTGTATCTTCTTGACGATCAGCCGTTTCAATCAAATGTGCGATTGCTTTGCCACCGCCACCACCAGATAGGTTTTGAAATGATACGGTTTCGACGATGTCCGACTTTATTAATACATCACCAGTACCTCGGGCGGTCATGTCCCAACCGCCACCGGCACCTCCAGGGATAAGAAAGTGCATTTTTTCAATATCTGCAGCAAGAGCGTTGAATGAAAATGAAGCTGCGATGATTGAAGCGACGAGCGTTGGTTTGAGTACCTTTAACATGTTCACGTTCCTTATGTTAGCGACTCTATTTAGTTGAGCCTTATTGTTTTTGCTCAGTTGTCATGCCTTGTAAGCGTTAAAGCTGAACTTGGTGTAAAGGTTAATTAAGTGTTAAATATCTGTCTGTAAAAGAGATATAAAGAGAATATTGAGCATTTCGGTTATTTTGTTCATAAAGTTCACGGCGAGAAGTTGGTGTTAGGTCACGCGGCTTTACGCTTTGGTAGGCCATAATAAAATGACGGAAAATGAACGAGGAAAATAGAATGAAAGGGACGTGTTTGTGCGGCGCAATTGAAGTCATCGCTGAGGTTAAAAATGAGGTTAGCCTGTGCCATTGCTCTATGTGTCGAAAATGGTCGAGTGGCGCACTTCATGCGGTGCATTGTGGGCCTAACGTGACGTTTAAAGGTGGCGAACCTAAACGTTATCAGTCGTCAGACTGGGCGGTGAGAGGTTTTTGTGGCGAATGCGGCACAAACCTTTTCTATCATTTGTTGCCGACAGGTGAGTACATTCTTTCCGCTGGTTTGTTCGATAACCCAGATTTCAAACTCACTTTAGAGATTTTTACCGATGAAAAGCCAGCTTATTATGACCTCAATTCCGCTTCACAAAAGATGACTTCGCAACAAGTCTTTGATCAATTTGTACCTAAAGAATAGTTTTTTATCCGATTATTGTTCGAAAGCTGAGCTTTTAGTTTTTAGATCATAAGCTTAAAGGTTTATAAGTTGTTGACAATGTGAACTCACCATTCTTTATTTCTGCTAAAAACGGCACTTAATAGGCATTTTAGGCCAATTTAAATTACGACCTTAGTCTAAATTGTCGACAATTTGCTTGATTGTCGACACTTTGATCGACTACTTTATATTCAGGTTAAGAAATTGTAGACATTTCGATGTCGGTAACAAGAGTATCTGAATATGAACTCTGAGTTGAAAGCTCGTTATAAAGTGCTGGGTTCTGAGAAAGAACACACCAAATCCGAAACGCTGACCGAAACACTCATTGAAGTCATTGTTAATGGCGACGTGAAGCCTGGCCATAAGATATCAGAGCCTGAGCTAGCAAAGAAATATCAAGTCAGTCGTGGGCCTTTGCGTGAAGCATTGATGCGCTTAGAGGGGCTAGGGCTCATCGAGCGAATTCCTCATGTTGGGGCTAGAGTGACCACTTTTTCTCCGGAAAAGCTGATAGAACTTTATGCCGTTCGAGAAGCATTGGAAGGCATGGCGGCAAGGTTAGCTGCGCGACACATTACGCAAGAAGAGCTCTTAAGCTTGGAAATGCTATTGTCGACACACTCCAAGCATATAGACCAAATGGAAGGCGCGTCTTACTTCCATCAACATGGTGACTTTGATTTTCACTATCGCATCATCCAAGCGAGCAGAAACAGTAAGTTAATATCTCTGCTGTGTGATGAACTCTATCACTTATTACGGATGTATCGTTACCAGTCGCCACGTGCACAATCTCGCCCGAATGAGGCGCTCACCGAACACAAATTCATTTTGGAAGCCATTCGCAATCGCGATGAAGAGCTTGCAGAAATGTTGATGAGAAGACACATATCAGGAAGTCGAAAGCTCATCCAATCTCAAATTATACATGCAGAAAGTTTAGACAAAGACTAGAAGGAATTCGTCATGAGCTTAACACCGGGAGCGAAATTCAGACTCGCCATTGAACAAAATAATCCACTACAAATTGTCGGCACTATAAACCCGTATTGCGCCATGATGGCAAAAAACTTGGGTCACCAAGCGATTTACTTGTCTGGTGGCGGTATCGCAAATGCGTCATACGGATTGCCGGATCTCGGTATCACAACATTAAACGACGTTTTGGTTGATGTTGACCGTATTACTAACGCATGTGATTTGCCTCTTTTGGTTGATATCGACACGGGCTTTGGCGGTGCATTTAACATTGCTCGCACGATCAAAGCGATGGAAAAAGCGGGCGCGGCAGCGGTGCACATGGAAGACCAAGTCGCACAGAAACGTTGTGGTCATCGTCCGAACAAAGCAATAGTCAGCCAGCAAGAGATGGTTGATCGTGTAAAAGCCGCGGTTGATGCACGCAATGATGAAAGTTTCGTGATTATGGCTCGTACTGACGCGTTAGCTGTTGAAGGCATGGACAGCGCAATCGAGCGCGCGATTGCGTGTGTGGAAGCTGGCGCAGACATGATCTTCCCAGAAGCGATGACCAAGCTGGACCAGTACCTTCAGTTCTCAAACGCACTTGAGCAAGCAACTGGAAAGCACGTTCCTATTCTGGCCAACATTACCGAGTTCGGCGCAACGCCACTGTACGGCTGCGATGAGCTTGCAAAAGCGAAAGTCGATATGGTGCTTTACCCATTAAGTGCGTTCCGTGCCATGAACAAAGCTGCTGAAACGGTCTACAAACATTTGCTAGAAGTGGGTAATCAGGAAGCACTGGTTGATTCGATGCAAACACGTAAAGAGTTGTATCAGCACCTGAATTACCACGACTACGAAGACAAACTTGACCAGTTATTCTCTGAAGGGAAATAGCGGGGGAAAAGCAAAAATAAACGGAAGCCCAAGAAAAAGATAATCGGAATTTATCTCATCTAATAACGTGAAATTCGTTTGGCTAAAAACACCCCAGAGAGGGAAAAGTCAGACAGAAAAGGAGTTCAAACAATGTCTCAAACTGCAGAAAAGAAAGCAGAATTAGGTGGCGCAGGCCTTCGTGGTCAAAGCGCAGGAAGCACAGCTTTATGTACTGTCGGAAAAACGGGAACTGGTCTAACTTATCGTGGATACGATATTACTGATCTTGCGAACAACGCACAGTTTGAAGAAGTGGCTCACCTTCTGTTACGCGGTCACTTGCCGAATCAACAAGAACTCGATGCATACAAGACACACCTACTCAGCCTTAGAGGTTTGCCAGCCGAGCTAAAACAAGCTTTAGAGTTAATTCCTGCAAGCGCACACCCAATGGACGTAATGCGCACGGGTTGTTCTGTATTGGGTAACCTAGAGCAGGAAATGAGCTTCGAGGAGCAACTGAAAGCAACCGAACGTATGCTAGCCTTGTTCCCTGCCATCATCTGTTACTGGTACCGCTTTAGTCATGATGGCGTGCGTATCAACACCGAGGATCAGACTGAAGATTGCATCGGTGGTTACTTCTTACGATTACTTACAGACAAAGCGCCATCTGCGCTGCACAAACAAGTGATGCATTGCTCGCTCATTCTTTATGCTGAACATGAGTTTAATGCTTCTACATTCGCAGCACGCGTTTGTGCATCAACGTTGTCAGACATTCATTCTTGTATCACGGCAGCAATCGGTACGCTTCGTGGGCCACTTCACGGCGGCGCAAACGAAGCGGCGATGGAAATGATTGAAGATTGGCAAACGCCCGATGAGGCGGAAGCGAACATCATGAAAATGCTAGCCAATAAAGACAAGATCATGGGATTTGGTCATGCAATTTATCGTGAAAGTGACCCTCGCAACGCCTTAATAAAACGCTGGTCCAAAGAGCTATCGAAACAAGTTGGTGATACACATCTATATGCGGTTTCTGAGCGTGTTGAATCAGTGATGAAGCGAGAGAAAGGTCTGTTCTGTAATGCGGACTTCTTCCATGCATCGGCTTACCACTTCATGGACATTCCAACCAAACTATTCACCCCAATCTTTGTGATGAGTCGTTTAACGGGCTGGGCTGCACACGTTTATGAGCAACGTGCCAATAACCGCATCATTCGCCCAAGTGCTGATTACACGGGCCCAGATCATCAAGAATGGGTGCCTATCGAGAATCGCTAGCGCGAAGGTCAACGAGGGCATTATATGCTTTGGTTGACCACCTCCTTCCTTTGTCATTCTCTCTAGCAGAGGAAGGAGATCCTCTCATCACTGTGTTTCTGGAGCAATGGAAAACCTTGATGAAGGCAAGATGTAAAGACTGAATGGAAGCAAACCATGAACACAAATATTAATACTCAATATCGTAAGCCGCTTCCGGGAACTCAACTGGATTATTTTGATGCACGCGAAGCCGTCAATGCCATTTCTCCTGGAGCCTATGAAACACTCCCTTATACCTCTCGCGTGCTAGCTGAGCAACTGGTCCGTCGCTGTGACCCGAACACATTGACAGATAGCCTGAAACAGTTAATTGAACGCAAACGCGATCTTGATTTTCCTTGGTATCCAGCACGCGTTGTTTGTCATGACATTCTTGGTCAGACCGCTCTAGTCGATTTAGCGGGTCTACGCGATGCCATTTCAGATCAGGGCGGCGATCCTGCAAAAGTGAACCCAGTGGTTGAGACACAATTGATCGTTGACCACTCTTTAGCGGTTGAACATGCGGGCTTTGACCCTGATGCCTTCGACAAAAACCGCGCGATTGAAGAGCGCCGTAATGAAGACCGATTTCACTTTATCGAGTGGTGTAAAACAGCGTTTGAAAACGTCAGCGTGATTCCAGCTGGGAATGGCATCATGCACCAAATCAACTTGGAAAAAATGTCTCCTGTGGTACAAGCAAAGCAGGGCATTGCCTACCCAGACACCTGTGTGGGTACGGACAGTCACACACCTCACGTAGACGCTCTTGGTGTTATTGCGATAGGTGTCGGTGGTCTGGAAGCAGAAACCGTCATGCTTGGCCGACCATCAATGATGCGTCTACCAGATATTGTCGGTGTCAAACTGACGGGTAAACGTCAACCGGGCATTACCGCAACGGATATTGTCCTCGCGATTACTGAGTTTCTGCGTAATGAGCGTGTGGTATCTTCATATCTTGAATTCTTCGGAGAAGGCGCACGTGATCTAACGATCGGAGACCGCGCAACGATTTCAAACATGACACCAGAATACGGCGCAACAGCTGGCATGTTTTATATTGATGAGCAGACCATCAATTACTTGAAACTAACTGGTCGAGATGAAGAACAAGTTGCTCTAGTAGAAAATTACGCAAAACAAACCGGTCTTTGGGCAGACGATCTTGATAGCGCCGTTTACGAGCGCGTACTTGAGTTCGATTTATCATCAGTTAGCCGTAACTTGGCTGGTCCGTCAAACCCTCATCGTCGTTTACCAACTTCTGAGTTGGCACAGCGCGGTATTTCTGGAGCGTGGGAAGAGAAAGAAGGCGAGTTGCCAGATGGTGCAGTGATCATCGCTGCTATTACCTCATGTACGAATACCAGTAACCCAAGAAACGTGGTTGCTGCTGGCCTTGTCGCGAAGAAAGCCAACGAACTTGGTCTTATACGTAAACCTTGGGTGAAATCGTCTTTTGCTCCGGGTTCTAAAGTTGCACGCTTGTATCTGGAAGAAGCGGGCTTGTTACCAGAGCTAGAGAAGCTTGGCTTTGGCATTGTCGGTTACGCATGTACAACTTGTAACGGTATGAGTGGTGCGCTGGATCCAAAAATCCAACAAGAGATCATCGACCGTGATTTATATGCGACAGCGGTGCTTTCTGGTAACCGTAACTTTGATGGTCGAATCCATCCGTACGCCAAACAAGCTTTTTTGGCTTCACCACCATTGGTTGTCACTTATGCGCTAGCGGGTACGATTCGTTTTGATATCGAGCGCGATGCATTGGGCACGGACCAAAACGGCAAACCAATTTATCTCAATGATTTGTGGCCAAGCGATGAAGAGATCGATGCAGTTGTCGGTACTCATGTTAAACCTGAGCAGTTTAAGCAAGTTTACATTCAGATGTTTAAGCTGAATGATCAAGAGCAAAATCCCAACCCGCTGTACGACTGGCGTCCGATGAGTACCTATATCCGCCGACCACCGTACTGGGAAGGTGCGCTAGCGGGAGAAAGAACATTGTCTGGCATGCGTCCATTGGCGATTCTGGGCGACAACATCACCACTGATCACTTATCACCATCCAACGCGATTCTCGCAAGCAGCGCAGCAGGTGAATACTTAGCGAAAATGGGTGTGCCAGAAGAAGATTTCAACTCTTACGCGACTCACCGTGGTGACCACTTAACGGCGCAACGCGCGACCTTCGCTAACCCAAAGTTGTTCAATGAAATGGTGAAGGAAAACGGCGAAGTCGTGCAGGGATCTCTGGCGCGTGTAGAGCCAGAAGGGCAGGTGGTTCGTATGTGGGAAGCGATTGAAACCTACATGAATCGTAAACAACCATTGATCGTGGTGGCTGGCGCGGATTACGGTCAGGGGTCATCCCGTGACTGGGCAGCAAAAGGCGTTCGACTGGCAGGCGTAGAAGCCATTGTTGCTGAAGGCTTTGAGCGTATTCACCGTACTAACTTGGTTGGCATGGGCGTACTACCACTGCAATTTAAGTCAGGCGTTAACCGCAATACGCTAGAGCTGGATGGTACGGAACTTTACGACGTGGTTGGAGAAATCAAGCCGGGCGCTGATTTAGCGCTGGTTATCACACGCAGCAACGGCGATAAAGTCGATGTTCCGGTTACTTGTCGCTTAGATACCGCTGACGAAGTTCACGTGTACAACGCAGGCGGTGTTCTGCAGCGTTTCGCGCAAGATTTCTTGGCACAATAAGGAGTGCGTATGTCAAATAATACTCCGAATCAAACAAGCCAAATAAAAGTGCCCGCGACGTACATGCGTGGCGGCACGAGTAAAGGTGTCTTTTTCAACCTAGAGGATTTGCCTCAAGAAGCGCAAGTGGCTGGAGCCGCACGTGACAAACTGTTGTTACGCGTTATTGGCAGCCCTGATCCGTACGCGAAGCAAATTGATGGTATGGGGGGCGCGACGTCAAGCACCAGTAAAACAGTGATTGTTTCGCGCAGCAGCAGAGCCGATCACGATGTTGACTACTTATTTGGCCAAGTGTCGATCGACAAACCATTCGTCGATTGGAGTGGTAACTGCGGCAACTTGTCTGCCGCTGTCGGTCCTTTCGCCATTCATGCTGGTCTGATCCCACAAGACCGCATTCCAGAAAATGGAATTGTGACGGTGCGTGTTTGGCAAGTGAACATAAGCAAAACGATTTTGATTCACGTGCCAATCGTCAATGGTTTCGTCCAAGAAACCGGAGAGTTTGAACTCGATGGTGTCACGTTTCCAGCGGCAGAAATTCAAGTGGATTTTGTTGATCCTTCCGATGGCGAAGGAAGTATGTTCCCAACGGGTAACTTAGTTGATGATTTGGTGGTGCCGGATGTGGGTACGTTCAACGCGACCTTTATTAACGCGGGCATACCAACCATTTTTATTGATGCTGAATCGATTGGATATCAGGGCACCGAGCTGCAAGACGATATCAACAACGATGACACAGCATTAGCGATGTTCGAATCCATCCGCGCATATGGCGCGTTAAAAATGGGCCTGATTTCTGATTTAGAAGAAGCTCAAACACGCCAACATACGCCGAAAATAGCGTTTGTTTCTAAACCGAAAAGTTACCTGTCTTCAAGTGGTAAAGCCGTAAATGAGTCGGATATTGATGTGCTTGTTCGCGCGCTGTCGATGGGCAAGCTTCACCATGCAATGATGGGAACAGCAGCCGTTGCTATCGCTTCTGCTGCGTGTGTGCCCGGAACGTTAGTGAATTTAGCCGCTGGTGGCGGTGAAAAAGAGTCCGTGACTTTTGGTCACCCGTCAGGAACGTTAAAAGTTGGGGCACAAGCGAAGCAAACTGAGCAGGGCTGGGTGGTGCAAAAAGCCATCATGAGCCGAAGTGCGAGAATACTAATGGAGGGATTTGTGCGTGTACCCTCTGATGTCTTTGAGTGAAAAGAACGGTCTTTGAATAGAACGAGAGCAATGTCAGGACATACTGGAGGAAGCAATATGTCTTCATACGAAAAAGAATATTTATGGGCGAAAAACGAACCGGAGAGTTTTTGGCGCGCTCAAGCGGAGGATATCGATTGGTTCGAATCTCCTAAAACTATCTTGAAATCTGATGAAAACGGCATAGAACGTTGGTTTCCAGATGGTGTAATGAATACGTGCTGGTTAGCATTAGATTACCATTGCGAGCAAGGACGCGGTGATAATACTGCACTCATTTATGACTCGCCAGTGACAGGTCGTAAAGCCACGTACACCTATAGCGACCTACGTGACCAAGTAGCAAAAATTGCTGGCATGCTGTCTGCTCAAGGTGTTGAAAAAGGCGACCGAGTCGTTATTTATATGCCGATGATCCCAGAAGCCGCAATGGCGATGCTTGCCTGCGCGCGTTTGGGGGCGATTCATTCCGTAGTATTCGGCGGTTTTGCTCCTAATGAGCTTGCTGTACGAATTGAAGATGCAGAGCCGAAAGTGATCATGACGGCGTCGTGCGGGATTGAGATCAATAAAGTCATTCCATACAAACCAATGGTAGACAAAGCCATTATGGACAGCCGTTGGAAGCCTGAGAAAGTGTTTGTTTTCCAACGTCCAGAGTGCGACGCTGAGCTAAACCAAGATAGAGACTTAGATTGGCAGCGAGAGTACAACCAAGCGCTGCCACATGGTTGTGTTCCGGTGTTAGCAACCGATCCGCTCTACATACTTTATACATCGGGTACGACAGGTAAGCCGAAAGGCGTTGTGCGTGATAACGGTGGCCATGCTGTCGCGATGAAGTACTCCATGAGCGCAATCTATAACATTCCTCAAGATGGCGTCTTTTGGGCGGCATCTGATGTGGGCTGGGTAGTAGGGCACTCTTACATTGTTTACGCTCCACTGATTCACGGTTGCACTACCATCCTATTCGAAGGCAAGCCTGTTCGAACACCGGATCCTGGGGCATTTTGGCGAGTGTGTGATGAATATAAAGTAGATGCGTTGTTCTCTGCACCAACGGCGTTTCGTGCGATTAAGAAAGAGGACCCGGAAGGCGAGCACTTAAAACGGTACGACTTGTCGAATCTGAAAACCATCTTTATGGCGGGAGAACGCCTTGACCCTCCGACACTGGAGTGGGTTCAGAGCAAAGCGGACAAGCCCGTTATTGACCACTGGTGGCAAACCGAGACGGGCTGGGCCATCGCGGGCAACCCGACAGGTGTCGAAATGATGCCAGTTAAAGCTGGTTCTTCGACGAAGCCCATTCCGGGTTATCAGGTCGAGATTCTGAATGAACTTGGAGAGGCTGTCGGGCCTAACCTACAAGGCTTTGCCGCATTAAAACGTCCGCTACCACCAAGCTGTCTGCCAACGGTTTGGCGTAATCATGACCGTTTTGAAACTGGTTATCTTAGCCAATTCCCAGGCTACTACGTGTCAGGTGATGGTGGCTATCTGGATGAAGACGGTTACCTGTTTATTATGGGACGTATTGATGACGTGATTAATGTCGCGGGACACCGATTGTCGACAGGTGAAATGGAAGAAATAGTAGGAGGCCACCCAGCGATTGCAGAATGTGCGGTGGTTGGTATCCACGATGATCTAAAAGGTCAGCTTCCACTTGGCTTTGTGGTACTAAAAGACGGTGTAAAAGTGGATGAGCTAGACCTTGAAGGTGAGCTTGTGGGCAAAGTGCGTAGTGAGATAGGTGCAGTTGCTTGCTTCAAGCATGCGTTGGTTGTAGACCGTTTACCGAAAACACGTTCAGGTAAAATTTTGCGTCGAACTATACGTCAAATAGCTGATGGTGAAAAATACACCGTTCCGTCAACGATTGATGACCCAAGTAGCTTGAACGAAATCGAGCGAGTGCTACGACGCTGAGAAAAACTCAATTCTAACTAACCCCTGATCCTCGAACTCTGTTGGTTGGTTCTGCCTCTGTACGTTTATTAAGTGCAGGGGCCTTTTTGTTGTTCAAACAGTACAAACGTATCGTGAAAGCATTTGTGACTTGCCAATACGACGTTTTCCTCACAAACTACAGCCATTCCATTTTTAGTGACCCTTTGTATGACCACGTTTGCGATTAAACCTGCGTGTTTTAGCGACCTAGAGTTGCTCAACGATCTTATGTTCGAGCTTCATGATGAGCATCATCTTCAATCTCCTGAGCTTTTCAAAACGGCAGAGGAGATAGAACAAGAAAAAAGCATTGCTCGATATATTGATGACCCTGAGTGCCTTGTTTACGTAGCAAAACAAGGAGATGAAATTATTGGCTTTATCTCTGGTCACTTCTGTGAACTTATTTCTACCGTCAGCCAGCCAGTTATGATGGGAAGTGTGGATGAGCTCTATGTGCTGCCTGAATATCGAAAACAAGGTACGGCGCAGGCATTGATTAATAAAATTGAGTCAACGTTCTCTGATTACGGTGCAAAACAGATGTTTGTTGAAGTATGGCATTTTAACCAGGGCGCAATATCTTTGTATGAAAAACAAGGATTTGCACATCATATCCACTATTTAAGAAAACCGCTGAACGAATAATCGTATTTAACTTTAATATTGTGATTTAGGTTCTATCGAATTGAAATCATTCAGTTCGTCAATAGACTTTTCTCTATAAGTTGCTCGCAATGTTAACAAATTGATATGCACCCACATTGGTATCGGCGTTTTTGTCTGCTTGTTTATTAGTAGCACGAGGATCGTGCTTACAAAAACAAGAGGACAATATTTTGAAACTAATAAAATCGTTACTTGCTTTAGCCGTTTTGCCAATGTTCGCAAGTGCTGATGATTTGTCACAGACGCAAAATCATACTATCCAACCCCAGATCGTAGGCGGAGTAACTGCCGACCCACGTGACTGGAAATTCTACACCCAAATTGTTAGTCGTTATGGTAACCGATCATATTGTGGGGCCAGTTATATCGGGAATGGTTACGTCCTGACTGCTGCGCATTGTGTTGAGGGTGATTCTCCGAATCAGATAGCGGTTAAAATCGGTGGCGTTGTTTATAACGGTAGTGACGGTGTTCGTGCAAACGTCAGTGAGATCCATATGCACCCGGCATATCGCCGCGCGACGCTTTCTCATGACCTCGCGGTATTGAAGCTCGACTCAGTGCCTCAAGGTGTTTCTTCAGTTGAGATTGCGAATGGCAGTCTAACGCAATACGCGAGCATCGGAGATTGGCTTAGTGTTGCTGGCTTAGGGCGAACTTCTGAAGGAGGAAGCTCTCCGTCTCGATTGCAAGAGGTTGACGTCCCACTTGTGTCGGATATGACTTGCCGTCAAGCCGGTGGCAACTACACAACGGTTGGAGAAGTGTCATTCTGTGCGGGTATTCCTCAAGGTGGGATAGATTCTTGTCAGGGAGATAGTGGTGGTCCAATCGTCATTAATCGCAGTGGTGTAATTACTCAACTTGGTGTGGTCAGTTGGGGAATAGGTTGTGCTCGTCCTGGTATGTATGGGGTTTATAGCGATATCGCTGCTATGCGCAATTTTGTCGATGGTGTTATCGGAACAGCAACACCACCAAAAGAAAATGTTTCTGTTGGATACACCACCGAACAGACACTGGCATCATTTAATGTTGGGGAGTTACAGCAACATAGCTTTGTTATCCAGAATTCAGGGAACACCACGTTCACTGTGGAAAATGTTCGCGCGTTTGCTTCGGGTGTTACTGATGCAGCTGTTATTGCCAATGATCAGTGCTCTCAGGCGACGTTAGCAATGAATGCAAGTTGTCGTGTTGATGTTGAATTTGGTGCTACTCAGAGCGGAGAATCAAGAGTGGCTTTGAACTTCAACGTTGATAAGACCAGCACACAATACCAAGCGTTAGTATCCGCTCAAGCGAAAACGGTGACAACGCCTCCCACAGATAGCTGTAAAACTGTATGGCAAGCCAGCTTAGTGTATCTCAAAGGAGATACGGTTACTTGGAATGGTAAAGTTTGGCAAGCGCAGTGGTGGACTCAAGGTGATAATCCAGCAGACTCAGGGCCTTGGGGTGTTTGGCAAAAAGTCGGCGATGCGAATTGCACGTCTAACTAACGATCGGGCCAGTGAATTTGATTCGTTGACCATGAGATAAGATTCATTCTTGGTTTCAACGATCAGTACATAGTTACCATAACTGGGGTTTATTGTTTGCGAATAATAAGCCCTTTTTTATTGTGTCAACTATGAGAACCCACAAAATGTGTATGACTTTGTCCTGACGTTATCTTTATATAACTGGCAGAATTGCGATCAACATTTTATGTTTTGTCTGATTTTTGTCAGGTTTGCATTAAATTATTCTCCAGTGAGCGTTGAGATCAGGTTTTACGCGATCAACTCAGTTTGGCATAACTCGTTACTTAATTTTTGTCGAAAAAGATAAGATTAACTGCCATGATTCATTGGTTATCATTATGTTTATTTAAGGTCATATTTTGTGTTGAGACAGCTGTTATTACTCATCCTTTGTTTTATTTTGTTACCTGTTTCACCGATTTCTACGGCTAAAGCCACTGCGAGCGAAGTTAAAGGAGCGCTCTGTATTGTTCGCGCTGATGACAAGTTAGTGCTAGTTCATGAAGTATTAACGGATAAGATTTCTCTACCTGGCGGAACCATTATTGATGGTGAGTCTCCACAAGTTGCTGCTCAACGAGAAACGTGGGAAGAAACCGGTATAGTGGTTACGGTTGGAGAGGAGCTTGGCAGAACGGACACTGCGGTTTTTTACGACTGTATATCAGACTCTGACATTATCGCTTTTTCTATGAATAATTCTTTAGGTGGAAATGAACTGCCTATTTGGTTTGCCCCTCATTATGGAGTAGAAGTTGCGTCAGCGATGTTGCTTAGCCCATCTGAATTACCATCATCTTTATATCGTTATCCTGAGCAATGGCCACAAGCCACTCAGTTTTTTGATCAAGCTACCAAGCAATCAGTATCTTATGTGACTCAGTTGATCGAATCCGCGCCTTCATTTCGTCAGGTTGAATTGGCGTGGCTGATAGATTTACAGAGTTGGGTAGGGGCGTTGTCAGAAACGAGTTACGAGGTAGCTAGTCAGATCTCGAAACTCGTTATAGATCTGATAGAACCGACGGTACTACTCTTTCTATTTCCTTTTGCCATGATGCGCTTTGGTAGCCGGTTTGTGTACCGACTCTTTTTCGCAATTAGTACAACGTCGCTTATGGTGCTTGTCGCTCAACAAGGCTTTTCGCTACCGCGCCCACATGTCTATATACCAATGATGGAGTTAACGCACAGCTTTGGCTTTAGTTTTCCTAGCTTGCCTATCGCTGTGTGGTTTTGTGTGCTGACGTTCTTGTTTCATAGAACCCAGTATTTTGGTTTGAATGGAACAACGGCAGTCTTCGTGTTCATCACTCTTACTGTGGTGTTAGGTAAGTTTTTCCTCGGCAGTGCCTTTATTTTAGATATGTTATTTGGCGCGCTGTTAGGCAGCTTGGTGGCTTGGCATGTTCTTCGACTGGAAACAAATCAAGATGTGAACGTTGATCAAGTTCTAAGCTCAAAAGGCGTCTGGTTAATTATGACTGCGGCAACAGCGGTCATCTCCGTCATCTGGCCATTACCTGTGTTTGGTCGCTGGCTAGCAATTTTAATCACTGCATCAGCGTTGGTCATGACATTTAAAGAGTCAAAAGCACATTTAGATACTCGGCAGATGATCTTTGTGACGCTGGCATTGTTGCTTGTTGATCAACTCTATTTGTACTCGGCTAATATCGTATCGTTTAGCGGTTTGTGGTCATTAGTCTTGTCGACGTTACATTATCCATTATTAATGTTGTTATTTATGCTGCTTGCAAGGCAGCTGACTTGTGAAAACCAACCGAGCAAAACGTTGCTAGATTGATGGCTGTATTTGTTATCTATTAGTATTTTAGTAAAAACAAAGCCTTGCATTACAGCAAGGCTTTTACACGTTTAGTCCACGAACAACGCCGCTTGCCTATCTTGGACGGCTAGGGGTGTTAAACGTAAGAGGCTTAACGCAACAGACATGGCGGAAAGGGCTATGCATTGAGCACGAACTTTTCTATAGCTTTAGCGACACCGTGCTCATCATTACTTGCCGTAATGTAGTCAGCGATTTGCTTGGTTTCTTCCATTGCATTTGCCATCGCGATACCAAGGCCAGCGTATTTCAGCATGTGGTGGTCATTTTCTGCGTCACCCATACAGATAACTTCTTCCGGTTTAATTCCCAGATACTCGGCAATTGCGGCAACACCAATACCTTTGTTGCTCACAGGGTTAAGAAACTCAAGGAAAAACGGAGCGCTTTGAACAACCGTAAACGCTTCGCGCATTTCAGCTGGCAGTGCTGCTATAACTTCTGTTAGTTTGCTTGGCTCTGCAACCATCATAGCTTTGATGATTGGATGATCGTCTTCTAGTGATTCGAAGTTCATCTCGGTGACATTTAAGCCATTTATCTTTGCTTCAATATCGGTGTAAGGGTTGTGTTCGTTGGTGATTAAACCATGAACTTGACTAAAAGCATGGACGTACGCACCTAGCTCTTCGGCTTTTCGCGCCACCAATTTTGCAGCTTTACCTTCTATGATTTGCTGGTGGATGATGTCGTTTGTGCCTACGTTCTTGACCATCGAACCGTTGTAGTAAAGAACAAAATCTCGATCGGAATGGATATTCAGTTCGTCGAGCTTGTCTTGCATTCCTTCTAATGGGCGACCAGAAGCGAGAACGACAGTAACGCCTGCTTCTCGAGCTTTTGCGATCGCTTGTTTGTTTTCTTCAGAAATGGCTTTATCACTATTGAGTAGCGTGCCATCCATATCTAGTGCGATCAGTTTATACATCATTTCTTACCTTAAAGTTTTTTGGGAGCTGTCAGTGAATAAGGCTTGGTTTAACGTTAACCAGAAACCTATATTCATTACGCTATGAAACTACAAAATGGTCTATTTTAACAATTAATTTTTGGTTTAAATTGACCTAGACACGCGTGTCCATTATGGTCTTCGCCTCGAAATGTTATGAGTTGAGTGAGTTCTGCGTTGTATAAGCTAAATGAGATGTTTGAAACCATCCAAGGGGAAGGGGTTTTCACTGGAGTCCCTGCTGTTTTTGTTCGGCTTCAAGAGTGTCCGGTTGGTTGCTCATGGTGCGATACCAAACAAACGTGGTATGCAGATGAGAATGATCAACGTCAAATAGGCGATATTCTGGTGAAAACGGAAGACTCTCCGACGTGGTGTGTTGCATCTGCCGAGAACATCGTAGAGCAATATCAACAGCAAGGCTTTAATGCTAAGCATATCGTGATTACTGGTGGAGAGCCTTGTATTTATGATCTGCGCCCTTTAACAAAGGCGTTTGAAGATATGGGGTGCCAATGCCAAATTGAAACCAGTGGCACATCAGAAGTGATTACTTCAGAAAATACGTGGGTGACAGTGTCACCAAAAGTAGCAATGAAAGGTAAATTACCAGTGCTTAATAGCGCGTTAGAGCGGGCAAATGAGATTAAGCATCCAGTCGGTACCCAGAAAGACATCGACCACCTTGATGATCTTTTAGCAAATGCGAACGTAGCGGCTGAGACTATCATTGCACTACAACCAATTAGCCAGAAGCCTCGTGCTACGCAATTGTGTATTGATACGTGCATTGCCCGCAATTGGCGTTTGTCTGTTCAAACTCATAAATATTTGAGTATTGCTTAGACGAGAGACTCGTCATCATTCGAGGTAGCTTTGCTATCGAAACATTGTCGATATATCTAAACAGTTTATAGCGTTGTAAAAGCTAAGAAGTGTTGACTGCTGTGGTGTGGTGCTATCTTTGGTTCGACAATCGTTTCGCATTTAATTGATGCCACCAATCTGGCGGCATCAAAATGAAGCTCTGTTGGCTGGAGTTTCACGCTGAGATAAAGCGTTTAAAAGCTAACGCAAAAGGTTTCATCCCACCGCTATTACCGTTAACAAAGACTATTTGCTCGCTAAGTATTCTTCTAAGCCGCTTTGTCGCAGTAGGCACGCTGGGCATTCACCACAGCCTTTACCAACGATTCCGTTGTAACATGTTAACGTATTGTTTTGGACAAACTCCAACATATTGTGCTTATCAGCTAGAGCCCAGGTCTCTGCTTTAGTAAGCCACATTAAAGGAGTCTTAATATTGAAGGCTTTATCCATACCTAAATTGCAAGAGAGATTTAGAGAGCGAATAAAGTTGTCTCGGCAGTCAGGGTAACCACTAAAGTCTGTTTCGCAAACTCCCGTAATGATGTCTTGAATGCCGAGCTGGTAAGCATGGATACATGCGTAAGTAAGAAAGAGGATGTTTCTCCCTGGAACGAATGTATTGGGTACGTTAGCGTCGCTTAAGTCATTAGATACCGGAATGTTGTCTCTTGTCAGCGAGCTTATCGCTAACTCATTAATTGATTTTACATCCAGGACTTTGTGGCTTTTGATGTTAAGTTGCTTACCTAATTCGATAGCGATATCTATTTCATCTGAATGACGCTGGCCATAATCAAACGTTATAGCATGAACCTCATCATATTTATTTAATGCATCGATTAAGCAGGTCGTAGAGTCCTGCCCACCGGAAAAAACCACAAGTGCTTTTGTTGTAGCCATGTTGAACCCTTAGTTATGCTCTTTGATTCTTTGGTATTGATACGTATTCTTAGGCGTTTAATCCCAATTACGTACTCGACTTCGTGGCGATTGCGTCCGCAATCAGCTGGGCTGTGCTCTCAAGCACTCTTTGCTTGTCATCATTTGACAGCTTGTGGAGATTCACAGCAAGTTCAGCGGTGATTTCATCTTCACAAAAAAAATAGTTTAGAGGTACGTTTAGCTCATCTGCGATAAGTTTGAGCGTTTTTACGTCGGGAGTATGGCGCTCCCTTTCGTATTGGTTCATCCTTGCACTTGCAGAACTATCATCCATGCCGATACGGATGCCCAGTGCTTTTTGGGACAGATTCGCTTGTTTACGCGCATGCTTAAGGCGGGCTGGGAGTGGGTTATTAAACAACACTTAAAGTTCATACGAAGGACTTGGATGACTAAGATTATCTTAGTTTTTCTGATTTGTGTATACTAAGTAATGCTTAGTTATTGCCGAGGTCGCCAAGGCCGTGTATGTATAGCTAAACAAGATTTCGTATCTTTAGGTTGATTAAGTGACGTTGAATCTACTTCTTCAAAAACTGCCGTATGGAGGCGCGGGAGGAGCGAGTAAGGGCACGAGAAACCGCAGCGATTTGTAGAGCAGAATTTGCTCTTCACATAAACGTAGTCGTCTAAGTTGAAGAGCAATATTGTTCTTGATGATCAACTATATACTTAAGTAAATAACTGTGTCGCACAATAGATCAGAGCTGCTGCTAAGCTCATATTGATGACTTTGCCATATCTCTGGAATTGCGATTGAAGTAGCTTTCCTGCAACGGCCCAAACTACGTTGCTAAGAAGTGCGATCAAAGCAAGAATGAGGCTAGTCGCTAAGATCCAGTAGATATTCTGAGTGTGGGGCAGTACGAACGTAGAAATAGAGGTAATTCCATAAAGAATGATTTTCACATTAACGAACTGCAAACCTAAACCTGTTAAGAAACTGATACCTTTAGAATTATCCGATGAAGTTTTGATCTCACTCGTAGCAAGCCCCCAAGCCAACCAAACAATGTAAGCTGCTCCAATCCATGTTAGCCAAGGTGTAATCACGGGCAAGAGGCTGATCATGTTATACGTGAAAGCGCCACAAAGTAGCATCAAAACAACATAGCCACAAAACATCCCCGAAATCACTATTGTAGAGCGTTTTAGTCCATATTGCGTCGCGATGCTGAGCGATAAAATGTTGTTTGGCCCTGGTGTAATTGAAGTAATGATTACGTAAGTAAAAAATGCGGTGTAGATGGCGGTCATCTCTATCTCTCCTGTTTTTACTGCACTATACTTCGCTACAATTGATTAAAAAATTGAATAAATTAAAACTTAGACTTTTAATTTATTGAACTGTTGGTTGTGGAGTCTAGTCATGAATCTAAAACGCTTTCTTACTTTTAAAGCTATTGTTGAAGAAGGATCGTTTCTAAAAGCGTCACAGAAGCTTTATTGCACGCAATCAACCGTCACCTTTCAAATCAAGCAGTTGGAACAAGATCTGTCTTTGCAGCTGTTCGAAAAAATAGGGCGTAAGATGGTTTTGACTCAAGCAGGAGAAAAGATACTGCCTTACGTCTATGAACTGGCGCGAGTGATGGAAAATATTGAGGGAACAGCACAGCAAGAAAACTCGGAGCCGACCGGTGAATTGAAAGTGCTGGTTGCTGAGACTCAACTTGCTTATAAGATGGCTAATGTTTTAAAAGAGTTCAGGATCAGGGCGCCCAATGTCCGACTCTCTCTGCAATCACAAAATTGCTATCAGATTCGAGATGAGTTGATAGCGGATAAAGCTGATTTAGGTGTGTTTTATCGAGTAGGTAATGACGATACGCTCAAGGTCCACGAGTTTGAGCAGGAGCCACTGGTATTGGTTGCTTCACCGCTTTTAAAAGGGCTAGATTTAAAGAAGAGAGAGCAACATATTGATTTAGGGTTTATAAGCAATGGCCCTAAGTGCCTTTTTCGACGGATGTTTGAGAGCATTATTCAGGAGCGTGATATTAGCATCGACAACATGATCGAACTTAGCAGTATTAATACGATCAAAAATTGCGTTGAGAGTAATATTGGTATCTCTTACTTACCTCGTTTTACGGTTGAAAAAGAGTTGCAAGAGGGCAGTTTACAAGAGCTTGAATTCACCGAGTTTTCACAGATGATCAAGCCACTCTGTGCTTATCATGCTGGGAAGTGTGTGACGCCGGCGATGGAAGTCTTTATTGATTGTATGCGTAACGAGTATGAACGGTTTTCTACTTAGAGTCGGTGATCTTTAATATGTTCTATCTGACATAGTTTCGTTTTTACTCCTTTTTACTTTTTAAGTGGCTACTTATAATTTATTGATTTTTATTGCTTTGTTGTGAATCCGACTGTTGTGGGATGATAAATGGGATCTGAGGTGAAGAGCTATTTATTGACGGAAAGAGATAAGATATAAAAACGACGGCGTGTGATAACTAGATTAGATAAGGTTACATAATTAACAGTGTAATAAATGCCATTCTTTATGGATTATTTTCAACGAGACTTAATTGTTACGGTTCGTTATTATTAACTCGTTAACGCATCCATTGCTAGGAAGTTAACTTACGCATATTGTTTTTTTCATCATTTGCAGCAAATATAATTTGCTGCTTTTTTTTAACCAAAAAGTTCAAAGCTTGAACTACAAGCTCTGAACTCTTATTTATACTTAGTGATTTTCTACTTTAATAAGTAAAACACCGTTTAAAAGTATCGCGTAACCTAGTAACTCTAAGCTTTCTTCAACCAAGTTTTTCACATCTCTATTGTATGAGTTCCCCATGAACTCGACCCAAAAATCACCATACCCTGCAAAGCGTGAGAATAAGAAAACAATGAAAAATCCAATTGTTAATGTCGTGAAGCTAGAATGAGAAATGAAAAATTTTACCTCATTTTTTATGTTAACTATGTTATTAAAACAAAAATAACAGACCGAGACTATTATAATCCAAGCAGGGTACTTCCATGAACCGTGAGGAAAATACTGCTCTATGTGGTAGTCCATTTCTCTAACGAATATAACCATAAAAAATGAAGACATTATTACTAATATGTGTTTGAGTTCAAGATATTCCTTAGATTTATACAAACACATTAACGATGAAAAAAGCACAAATGCTATTTGAGTCATTTCTATAAGAGAGTTCTCCGATGTGCTTTTGTCCATTTGTACGCTAAAATAAATCGTTGCTAACGTATAAATAACCAAAAAAATAAGATAAGATATTTTATATACTAACAAACTAGTGACCGAGGTGTGTTTTTCTTTAATATACATCGTAACTTGTATAGGTGATGGATTTGTTAGTATTATAAATCAAGAATGTTTTATATTTAGTGAATTAAGCGCCATTTAGAATGGAACTTAATTCACTTAACATTAAACTTCTATGAATTTTAAATGTTCCTGTTTTAAATTATTGATTTTATTTGATTTTTATTTACTGTTAATTTTGGTTAAATAGAATCACCTAGCTTTTATTGAAATGCTTTTCCCATATTGGTGGTATGCCAATTTCTTCTTGAACGATATCAATGAATGCCCTAACCAATGGTGATTGCTGACGGTGTGAGTACATGGCATAAATATCACCAAAATCTTGAGTTTCATATTCTGGTAAAAGTTGAACTAAATTAGAAGACTCTAGGTTATTAGGGAGCATAAATTGACCTATAAGTGCTGCGCCCAGACCTGACTTTACGCTTTCAATTATTAGCTCAGCTTCATTTACCATGTATGACCCTGATATTGGGTATGTATCTAAACCATCTGATTTTGCTTTGTCGTAGAATTTAAGTTTATCGACAATAAAATTACCATTTGAATAAATAATAAAAGGTAGCTTAACTAACTCATCAGGCGTTTCTGGGTTACCATGTTTTTCAATTAAATTTCGAGAAGCAATGATTGCAGTCGTATTTTTTGCTAATTTTCTTGCTACCATTGATGAATCCCTCATAGGTCCGATTCGAAAAGCAATATCAAAATTACTTCTAATCACGTCTACATGAAGATCATCTAGCATTAGTTCAACACTTGCTTTTGGGTACTTATGTAAAAACTTCTCTATCGAAGGTTGTAGATAGAGTTTTCCAAATAATGTTGAGCTTGAAATTCGTACTTTCCCTGAAGGCTCAGTCTGAAAGTTCTCCGCTATTTGTTGAGTATCATCAAGGAGTTGAGATATTTGGTCTGCTTTTTCTACTATTTGCTTGCCTACTTGTGTTAATGAAAGAGAGCGAGTCGTTCTGTTTAATAGCCTAACGCCTAAGTGCTCTTCTAACTGCTTGATGTGTTTAGATAAAACAGAGCGGTCGATATTCATCCCATCTGCTGCTTTTGCAAAAGATCCAGCTTTAGAGACTTCTAAAAGCAGGTGTAGTTTATTTGCTAAATCCACAATGTTTATCCAAGTTAGATATTAGCGTATTAGTTTCATGTATAACTGCTGCTCTGTCTAGAAATTATTAATATACTTAATAACCAAAAGAAAAGGGAGCAATAGCTCCCTTTAGTATGAATTTAAATGAGTATTTATATTATGGTTATAGTGTTTGACGTTTTTTGTTTCGACTGACTAACATATAAAAAACAGGTGTGAGTAGTAATCCAAATACCGTTACGCCTACCATACCCGAGAATACGGCAATACCCATTGCTTGTCGCATTTCCGCTCCGGCCCCTGTACCAATCATTAATGGAATAACACCAGCGGTAAATGCAATTGATGTCATTAGAATCGGCCGAAGACGTAAACGACATGCTTCCAAAATCGCTGATAAGGTATCTTGGCCATTGTCTTTAAGTTCTTTAGCGAACTCCACCATCAAGATGGCATTTTTACACGCTAGAGCCACAAGGACAATCAAAGCAATTTGTGTGAATATATTGTTGTCACCACCAATGAACCAAACACCTGCTAGTGCAGAAAAAATGGTCATAGGAACGATCAAAATGATAGCGAATGGCAGTTTTAAACTCTCGTACTGCGAAGCTAGCACCATGAAAACTAACAAAACAACAAGTGGGAATATATACACCATCGTGTTACCAGCCAAAATCTTCTGGTAGGTTACATCAGTCCATTCATAAACCATTCCCTCTGCTAGGTTTTTATCCAGTACTTCCTCAATAGCCGTTTGGGCTTGATCTGAACTGTAACCAAAAGCAGGACTGCCGTTTAGTTCTGCACTAGGGTAGCCGTTATAGTGCATCACGCGGTCAGGCCCAATCGTGGGTATGATCTCCAGTACAGCGCCGAGAGGAACCATTTGTCCGGCAGCATTTCTTACTTTGTAGTTAAGTATTTGGTCAGGTTCGAGACGATAGTTCATGTCTGCCTGGGCATTCACTTTGTATGTTCTACCAAACATATTGAAGTCATTGACGTATAATGATCCTAAATAAACTTGAAGCGCATCAAAAACCTGCTCTAGAGGAACACCTTGCAGCATCGCTTGTTCACGATCTATTTGGATGTCCATCTGCGGCACTTGTATGCGAAATGTAGAATATAATCCCATCAGCTCGGGTCTTGTTGATGCCTCACTTATTATCAAGTTCAATTGCTTGAAGAGCTCATCAAACCCTTTGTTCGCACGGCCTTCGATTTGAAGTTTAAAGCCGCCAGTAGAGCCAAGTCCTTGGATTGGTGGTGGTGGAAAAATCGCAACGAAGGCTTCATCAATGATTGAAAAGCTCTTATTCAAAGATGCAACAATCGCATTTGCTCCGAGAGTTGGATCATTTCGTTTATCGAAGTCCTCAAGCGTAACAAAAACGATGCCACTATTCGGACTGTTAGTAAAACCATTGACCGATAAGCCTGGGAAAGAAATGGTTTGTGCTACGCCAGGTGTTGCCAGCGCGAGGTTTTCCATTTCTTTAATAACGGACTCTGTTCGATCTAAACTTGCTGCATCTGGAAGTTGGGCGATCGCAACTAAATACTGCTTATCTTGTTGAGGAATGAATCCTCCAGGAACAGCTTTGAATAGAGAAACCGTTCCCCCGAGTAACGCAATGTATACCACCACAACAACAAGGCTATAGCGAATCAGCTTCTTGACCAGAGCTTGATATTGGTTCGAGCTATACTCAAAAATTCTATTGAATGGCGCAAAAACATACTTACCAAAAACCGCATCCAAGAGCTTGGTTAGCCGATCGGGTTTTGCGTTCTTATCTTGTAATAGCAGTGCTGATAAAGCAGGCGATAACGTCAACGAGTTAATTGCTGAAATAATCGTCGAGATCGTAATTGTTAGTGCGAACTGCTTATAAAACTGACCGGATAACCCTGTAATAAAGGTCGTCGGGATGAACACCGCACATAACACTAAAGCAATTGCAATAATTGGCCCGGTAACTTCGGTCATTGCTTGTTTCGTTGCTTCTAGTGGTGCAAGTCCATTATGGATGTTCCGTTCCACGTTTTCGACGACGACAATGGCGTCATCGACGACGATGCCTATGGCGAGAACAAGCCCAAACAACGAAAGCGTGTTAATCGATACTCCAAGCATTTGCATTACGGCGAACGTACCGATTAATGAAACAGGCACCGCAATGATAGGGATGATAGACGCGCGCCATGTTTGCAAAAACAAAATGACTACGACAACAACAAGTACAATTGCCTCTAGCAGAGTATGAACCACCGCGTCTATCGAACCACGAACAAAGACGGTCGGGTCGTAGGCTATTTCATATGAAACTCCAGCTGGAAAGGCTGTTTGTAAACGGTCCATGGTTGAACGAACCTGATTAGATAGCTCAATAGCATTAGCACCAGGGCGCTGGAATACGGGCATCGCCACCGCTGGTTTACCATTTAACAAGGCGCGCAGTGCATAAGAGTTTTGACCTAGCTCTACGCGTGCAACGTCTTTAAGACGTGTCAAAGCCCCTGTTTCGTCAACTTTTACTACAATGTCGTTGAATTCATCAATATTCTCCAAACGGCCCTTTACGTTCAACAAAACTTGGAATTGGTTTTCATTAGCGGCTGGTTGCGCACCTAATGAGCCTGCTGCCACCTGTTGGTTTTGAGATCGGACGGCTGAGACAACGTCCATTACGGTTAGATTTCTAGAAGCGAGCTCATCTGGATTTAACCACAAGCGCATTGAGTACTCATCACCACCGAAAAGGCGCACATCACCAACGCCTCCGAGCCGAGCTATCTCATCTTTCAAGTTTAAATTAGCGTAGTTAGCTAAATAACTGACTTCACGGCTAGAATCTGGAGAATATATATGCACAACCATAGTGAGATCAGGAGAGGCTTTTTCGGCAACAACTCCTAACCGTTGGACGGCTTCTGGTAATCGGGGCAAAGCTGTAGTGACGCGGTTTTGAATTTGAACCTGAGCTTTGTCCAAGTCCGTACCTAAAGCAAAGGTTACGGTCAATGTCATTCTGCCGTCACTGGTTGCCTGCGAAAACATATATAACATGTTTTCTGTACCATTAATTTCTTGCTCCAGAGGCGTAGCAACTGTTTCTGCGATTACTTTTGGGTTCGCACCAGGATAGTTTGCTGTAACTACCACTGTAGGAGGGACAACCTCTGGATATTCACTCACAGGCAACTGTAAAAGTGAAATTGCGCCTACTATTAATATCAATAGCGATAACATAGAGGCAAATATGGGTCTTTGAATAAAAAAGTGTGCAAATTTCATTCGGTTGTCTTCTTAGTCTTGAGCTAAACGTTTGTTTGGCAACGATGTTGAGTTTGAAGCCATAATCAATGAAGTGTTGCTAATATCTAGCGTGACATTTTTTGGTGTGATTTTGCTATTTGGGCCAACTTTTGCTGGGCCATTTACCGCAATAACTGAGTCGGCGTTCAAGCCATTCTCGATGGCACGAAATGTTCCGTAACGTTCGCCTAAGGTTACGATGCTGTATTGCAACGTATTCTCTTCATTGAGTGTTAATACAAAGCGGTTTTCTAGATCTGTGCCAATAGAACGCTCTGGAACGAGAACTCGTTCAACTGGTTTGGTTGTTGATATCTGAACTCGGCCAAACGATCCCACTTTTAAGTTTGATTTTGTTGCATCGAATACCGCTCGAACCTGCAAAGTACCGGTGTTTTCGTTGATGGAGTTGTCGACAAAGTCAACGCGTCCAAAAAACTCCTGCCCATTTTGTCCAGATAGTTCAAGACGAGTAGGTAAGTTAGAGTCGGCATTGATTGTCGAGAAGTAACGGTTCCAAGTTCGCTCATCGACATCAAAGTATGCATATACCTGATCGTTAGAGACAATGTTTGATATAACGCTTTGATTTGCGTTTACATTGTTTCCTTTAGTAATGAATGCTCTTGAAATAGTGCCGCTAATAGGGGCATATATCTTCGTAAACTCAAGATCTAACTTTGCGGATTCTAACTGAGCACGCAAAGCCATTAGTTCTGCAGAGCGTTGCTTTACTGCGGTATCTCGGGCCTCTGCTTGTTCCGCTGAGATGGCTTTTCGCTTAACCAGTTGAGCGGCTCTCTTTTGTTCGTTTGCTGCTTGCTCTAGCGCAGCTCGAGCACTCTTAACTTGCGCTTCAAGTCGTGAGACCTGAGCTTTGAAGGTTCGATCATCAAGAGTGACGAGTAAGTCGCCTTTGTTGACACTCTGTCCGTCTTTGAACTCTACCGTTTCAATAACTCCGGAAACGCGTGGCATTAAAGAAACTTTCTCTGGTGCTTGAAGCCTTGTTGTAAAGGTGAACCACGATTGAACGGGCTCATAGATGACTTTGGAGACGTCTATCATAGGTAAGGGAGTATTAGGTTGTTTGGTTATCTCTTCGTCTGCACAAGCAGCTAAAACGGATAAAAGGCCAATGCCGAAAACTTTCTTTAACATTTGTCGCGCCCTAAATGATTCTGTTCATACTAAAAGGAACGGCATTGTATTCATTGTACCTATGGGTAAATAGGCCCTCAGCGAACATAGAGTAGTGATAAAAATGCACGATTAAATATTGGTCAAAATGCTCACTTTTTGGTTTGAAAAAGGTCAGTTTAGGGTTTTAAAGACGTGGAGTATTGTTAAATGTAATAAGCCATAATAGATAGGAATAACTAAACAGAAGCTAAAGATAGCGACGAAAATTAAAGCGTTTTTAATTCGTGCATTATTTGCAATTCACTGATGCAATTTGAACCATAAAAAATTGAAATTAATTTTGTAAAATCCATTTCCCATCACATAAAGAATAAAAACTAAATAAGGAATTGTGCAGTGGATCTCGCAAGCCAACTTGAATTACTACTGGATGTCTCTGAATACGGAACTTTTGCTAAGGCTGCTGACAGAAATCATATAGATCGTTCAGCTTTGTCAAAACAGATCAAAAAGCTAGAGGATGAATTGGGCTTACGGCTGTTAAACCGTTCCACACGTTCTCTATCCCTGACCAATGCAGGTGTTGAGATGGTGGCGCAAGCTAAGAAAGTAAGAGAGGTTCTAACTGAAACTCGTAGTATTGCTGCTACATTTCAGGATGAACCGAAGGGTAACTTGAAAATATCAAGCTCCACTTTCTTTGGCAGAGCATACTTAAATCAGGCAGTTAAAGAGTTTATAAAACAGTACCCAAACATTACTGTAGAGCTGCTGCTCGATGATAATCGAGTCGATGTTATCCACGAAGGTTTTGATGTTGTGTTTCGTATCGGACCAATCCGAGAGTCCAACATGATAGTACGTAAGTTGGCAAGCAATAATATGGCACTGGTTGCATCAAAGAGTTTTATTGACAAGTATGGAACTCCGAGCTCTCCAGAAGAGCTTATAAAAATGCCAGCAGTAATATACTCTAATGCTAACTTTAAGGCGGATAAGCTACGTATAGCGCCAAGCCAGTCATCAAGCGACGTTAGAACGTATAATATCAACGGGCAGTACTTCGTGAATGAAACTGAGTTAATGCTGGATGCCGTAAAATCTGATCTAGGGTATGCTTTAATAGGGCAGTTCTTTCTTCAGGAGAGTTTGAGTAAACAAGATCTTGTACAGTTGCTTCCTGATTATAATCTTCCCGCAATAGGAGAAATATATGCAATGTATACTCACCGAAATCAACAACCATTAGCCAAACTGTTCATTGATACTGTTCAAAAAATAATAGGGACACCTCCTGTTTGGATGGATTATCTCAACTAATATGAGTACTAGGACATAATGTTTTAGATTGAGGGCTTGTTTATATTTATCCATAGAATATGGTTGAATTTGCACTTTAAAAATAATTGCCACTGTTCATAATTTCACTCGATTCAAACAACACAAGTAGTGGTAATTAAATGAAAATGACAAGAACGTCGATCGCAATCGCTGCACTTTTCTCTGCAAGTGCTGCAAATTCAGCCATAGTTTATGAAGATCAAGAATCAGTATTAAATATTCATGGCCGAGCGCAAGGGATGTATTATTTCTCTGATGATAAAAATGCTGACGGAGATAATAGCTACATTCGTGTAGGACTTTCAGGTGAGTCTAAAATAAATGAAGATCTTTATGCATTCGGCTTATATGAGTTGGAATTTAAGTCTAATCGCAGAGATGCTGATGGGATTGAAGATGATGAATTTGATATCCGAAAAGGCTATGTAGGAGTTGGTGCAGATTACGGAACAGTAAGTTATGGACGTCAATACGGTGCGGTCACTTTAGTATCTGACTACACGGATATTTTCCCGGAGTTTGGTAATGAAGCTGCTGGCGTAAGTGCGGATCTATATGGTACCGGTCGCTCCGATTCAGTATTTAAGCTAACGACAAGCTATGAAGGTTTGAATATTCATGTTAGCTATCAGGCTGAAAACGATGAAGTGTCAACAGATGCAGCCTCTTATGGTGCGGCGGCTGACTACAAGTTGCCATATGGCTTCAAAGTTGCGCTTGGTTACAACGAAGGTGAAGGGCAATCGGGTGCAGAAGATGCAGAGCTGCTAACGGGTGCTATTGCATTTGAATACGACAAGTTTTATGCCTCTGTTTTATACAGTGATGGTGAAAACTGGGCTAAAGATGGTTCTGAAAGTAATATTGATTACACCGGTATTGAAGCAGTTGCCACTTATGAAGTAACAGATAAGCTTTGGGCACTAGTTGGCTATAACAATCTAGAGCGTGATGATGAAGATGTCGTCGATTACTACTCACTAGGTGCAGAGTACGATTTGACTTCTAATTTTAAAGCACTAGCAGAATACAGAATTACAGATGTAGACAATGAAGACGATATTCTTGCAATAGCTGCGAGATATTCATTCTAAAAAATTAATAAAGCTAAAAAGCCTGAAACTATTTTCAGGCTTTTTTATTTGTCGGTGTAATTTCATAAGTGCTGATTTTCATCCATATATAATGGATTATATTGATCGTTACTTGTTTAAGTGTTTTGAATATAATGGTTTTGTTAGCTAGTCCACTGCTAGTTTTCATTTTCATATTTTTTGAATGATGTATTTTTTCTTTGGCAACAAGAAATGTCTTGTTGCCTTTTTTATTTTCACGCTTTATGGTTAATTAAAAAAATAGTCATTTTATATATTGCTACAAACGATAAAAATGTAACGACAATTGTCGATCTTAGATTTAGTTAATCTTCATAGAAAATTAAACTCCATTTCAAGTGTCTTTTTCATTTAAGTGATGTGGAGTCCATATGGCGCACCAAGCGAATGACAAAGCGCCAAACGACGAAATGTATCTCAATGAAGATTGGAAAAAAGATTCTTATGTAAACGATAGAGGTAGGTATTGATACTGCTTATGTAAGGAGAGAGCGATTTATGAAAAGCCGTCGTTTCAATATGATTAGACACCTTTACTTTCTTAAAATAGGAAGGGCTCTAAGAAAGTAAAGGTGCAGATGATTTTTAGTTTTTACCGCCGTCACTTGTTCTGAAGTGATAATCGAAGTTTATGATTGCACGATATTTAACTTCATCACGGTTAAGTGCGTATTCTTCAACTCTCACCTTACTATCATCGATTGCAATATCACGAGGGAAACCGCTTCCAATGATGTTTAGACGATTTCTAAGTTCATGTTTTGATAGCGTTTGGTATTCATCGACAAGATCAAACGCAGAGCTATAAGCGGCATCTTTTGTCGTAAAGTCATTGAGAACAACTTTGTTTGTAGAGTGTTCGACATGAATACCAGCAGTAGCAGATAAACTGAATAATAATAGTGATGAGAGCGTCATTAGTTTTTTCATATAGTCACCTTTTTATTTGTATTACAAAGTCAAGATGTCCAACGAATCCTTGTTAATATCTCTCGACAAAGGTGATAGTGCCATTATAGAAATGTGCTGTACATCACATTTGTGACCATTGACTATGGAAGAATTGTCAACAATAAAACTCAAGCACTTTTGACATTACGGTCAATGTGAAAAAGTGAATATCTGTATGGTTTCGTTAATAATTAAACCACTCTCGGAAACGCTGACTATTCAGTCAAAGCGTATGTTTCTTGTCGTTATAGTGACCTGCCTACAACTTAATCACTTAATGCATGCAATTCAATTGCAATGGCTTGGTATAGATTTTCATTCAGATCTTCCAGCTTAGTAACGATCCTACAAATTCTAGTGATTAAAAAGTCATTTTTTGTGGTTTTTTATTCTATTGTCGTGTATAAAAAAACTTTACAACAAATGATAAAGGAATATCCATGAAAAAGTTATTGTGTTTTGCTGCACTGGGGTTAGCTGTTTCGACGACGGTTAATGCAGACCCAATTTTAGACGACATCAAAAGTACAGGGGAGCTAAAAGTCTGCTTTGATTCTGGGTATATGCCTTTTGAAATGACAGCAAAAAATGGGCAGTACATCGGGTTTGATATCGATTTGGGTAAGCAAATGGCGCGTGCCATGGATGTTAAGTTTGTGCCGGTAAACACTTCATGGGATGGCATTATCCCAACACTGTTGACTGGTAAGTGTCACATGATTATGGGCGGGATGACTATCACACCTATGCGAAATACTCAGGTGAATTTCGCTGATCCCTATGTGGTTATTGGCCAATCCATTCTCGTAGATCTCAAACATGAAGGTAAAGTGTCTAGTTACCGTGATCTCAATAGTCCAGAATATGTTGTTGCAACTAAGCTTGGGACAACGGGTGAGCAAGCGGTAAAACGATACCTTCCGAAAGCTAAGATAAATCTATACGAAACTCAGTCTGAAGCGGTACTTGAGGTTGCCAACGGAAAGGTAGATGCGTTTGTTTATGACTTTCCTTACAACTCTATTTATGTGGCGGAAAACAAAGGGCAGTTAATGCACTTGGCTAAACCGTTTACTTACGAGCCTTTGGGTTGGGCTGTGCCGCAAGGAAATCCAGATACGCTCAACTTCTTAAACAACTATTTACGTCAAATTAAGGGCGATGGAACTTACGATCGCATTTACGATAAGTGGTTTAACGACGATAAATGGTTAAAGCAAGTCAAGTAATCATATTGTTATTGTAGAGGAGCGGTTAGCTTCTGGCTTGGTTCATCGCCAACCAAACGGTTCGCGCTGTGAAGCTAACGCTTTTCTTTATTCAAATACCCAACCAACTTTAATCAAAGTCATTCTCGGAATCACATGCAAAATAACTTTAAATCCCTATTGTGGAACGCTGTTTTTGTTCTTGTTTTGCTATCAATTTGCGGTCTTGTCTATCTGTCAGGTAAGCGAATCGATTACAGCTGGAATTGGGAGCGTGTCCTTCCTTATATTGCCACTAACGCTGCTTCATCCATTACCGCGCCTGTCGATGGGAACATCATTCTCGACGAGAATAACCAACTGGCTCTGGAGAGTATTCATGGTGATATTGTTCTTGAACTAAGCCAATATAAGTCTGTGGACGTCTATGAAGGTGATCTTATTTTTGAAGGAGATACCTTAGCAACTATAAAAGAGTGGCGCTCTGGCCCAATTTTAGATGGTGTTGTGACGACCATTAAAATCTCACTCTGGTCACTTATCATTGCTCTAGCGTTGGGCTTAGTTGTCGGACTAATGCGCATATCCAGCAATCCGGCATTAAAAAAGCTGGCGCTTGTGTATGTCGAGGTTATTCGTGGAACGCCTCTTTTAGTACAGATTTTTATCGTTTACTTCTTTATTGGTACTGTGCTTGACCTTGAGCGTTTTACTGCGGGAGTGATAGCGCTCTCCGTGTTTACCGCTGCTTATGTCGCAGAAATTGTGCGGTCAGGAATCCAGTCAATCCCAAGAGGACAAATGGAAGCGGCGCGTTCACTAGGAATGAATTATCCCAAAGCGATGATTTATGTCATTTTACCTCAAGCGTTTAAGCAGACATTACCTCCCTTAGCCGGGCAGTTTATCAACCTGATAAAAGATTCCTCACTCGTCTCCGTGATCTCGATTACTGATCTGACAAAAGCGGGCAGGGAAGTCGTAAGTGGTAGTTTTGCCCCATTTGAAGTTTGGTTTACCGTTGCGGCCCTTTATTTGCTTCTAACTAGTACCTTATCTTGGGCAATACAAACGTTAGAAAAGAAATTGGCAGCAAGTGATTAATGGTGGAGTCATTAATGGAATACATTATTTCAGCAAAAACAATTAATAAAATTTACCCTAATGGCTGCCATGCGCTCAAGGACGTATCGGTAAATGTAGAAAAAGGGGAAGTGATTGTCATCGTAGGACCGTCAGGTTCTGGTAAGTCAACATTCTTACGGACGATTAATCAATTAGAGACAATAAATAGTGGGTCTATTATCGTAGATGGTATCGATATGTACCACAAATCTACGGATATCAATAAACTACGCGCTGATGTGGGCATGGTATTTCAAGGCTTCAACCTTTTTCCACATAAAACGGCGATAGAGAACGTCATGTTAGCACCTTTAAAGGTTTCTAAACGTGACCCTGAATCGGTGAAGAAAGAAGCAAAAGATTTGCTTTATAAAGTCGGTCTGTCGGAGAGAATGGATAATTATCCTAATCATTTATCAGGTGGACAGCAGCAGCGCGTCGCAATCGCTCGTGCGTTAGCAATGAAGCCCAACATTATGTTGTTTGATGAACCCACATCAGCACTAGACCCTGAAATGGTTGGAGAAGTTCTTGATGTGATGAAAGATTTGGCCAAGGACGGAATGACCATGGTCGTGGTTACTCATGAAATGGGTTTCGCAAAAGAGGTCGCTGATAGGGTGTTGTTTATGGAAGATGGTGAGCTTTTGGTTTCTGACTCTCCTGAGCGATTTTTTGATAACCCCTCCAATCCTAGATTGCAGAAATTTTTATCTAAGGTCTTATAATAAAAAGAAAATTTGATTGAGGGTTAGCCCCTCAATCACTTCATGCACTATTGTGGCTCGTAACGTTCGCCTCGCCGAGAGACATAGATAATGGGCTTTTTACTCGAAGTTAATGGCGATAACATTAGCTTGGTCCGAATGAAAGGTCTGGTAAATACTAAAGTGTTTAATCAGCCACTAAGTCTTTGTTCACTTTAAACATAACAATTTCATTTTGAATTGATAAAAATTGTGTTTGAATAGAGCTTATGGATGTTTGGCGGTATGGATGTCTAAATGAAGAAAGTAACAATTTTAGATGGTGGCATGGGGCGAGAGTTGAAACGTATTGGCGCCCCTTTTTCTCAGCCGCTTTGGAGTGCACAAGCGCTAATTGAATCACCACAACATGTAAAAATGGCCCATGAGAATTTCATAGACGCTGGCGCAGAGATTATCACTGTTAACAGTTATGCATGTGTCCCATTTCACTTAGGCGAGGAACTCTATGCAAAACGGGGGACTGAGTTAGCAAAATCTGCAGCTAAAATTGCCAGAGATGTAGTCACCAGCTCTAACGATAGAGTGCTCGTTGCGGGCTCTCTTCCTCCTGTAATGGGGTCTTACAGGCCTGAATTATTCGAGCCGAAAAGGGCACTGGAAGTGGCTTCTGAGTTATTTGAAGCTCAAGATCAATATGTTGATATTTGGTTAGCTGAGACCGTGTCTAGCCTCGCTGAAGTTGAAGTTCTATCAATAATTTTAGCCAAAACAGATAAGCCCAATTATATTGCTTTCACCTTAATGGATGAGCCTAACTCTTTGCCTCGCCTTCGCTCAGGGGAATCTCTTAAAGTCGCGGTTAATACGCTGTTGAAAACAAATGTTTCAGGTATCTTTTTCAATTGCTCTATTCCTGAAGTTGTCGAGCAAGCGATCATAGATACACAAGCAGTATTGAGTGAGTCAGGTAGAGAATTGACGATAGGTGTTTTCGCAAATAGCTTTGCTCCGATAAAGCAAGCGCACCAAGCCAACGAGACCATTCAGGAAGTTCGTCATTTCTCTCCGACTGAATATCTTGAGTATGCTAAAAAGTGGCATGCGCAGGGAGCAAGCATTATTGGTGGTTGCTGTGGGATTGAACCACGTCATATTAAATTGCTAGCGACTTGGAGAGACACTCTCGAAAACGCCTAATTTTGGTGAAGCGCAGGGAAGTATGGCAAGAGGTTTTGTTTTTCATTCATCGTTATAGACAAAATAAAGGTCTTTCATATCTGGCAAAGTAACAAGATGCTTTAACTTGCTCATTACTTTGCCAGTTTGCCTCGAGATCTTTATTAATTATTTTTGGTTCAGATTAACGACAATCTTTCCAACTGTTCTCTGATTTCGCATGTCCAAGAGTGCGTTACCTACATCCTCTAAGCCGATGATCTTCAGTTTCGGTACTTCCAATTCTCCATTTTCTAATAGCTCAGACACTTCCTTTCCGGCATTAACGATACTTGCAAACCCTCTCTCGCCAAAGACATGACCAGAGCCCAAACTTATTTGGTGGAAGCCCAAGCCTTTTAAGAAGGCATCTGGATATTGAGAAGGGTCGACAGTCTTGACGAGCTCCACCATTTCTCCCTCAAAGGTTAACACCGAGGCTGCAATTCGGTCGTTATCACCGCCTACACAATCGAGTGCAACCTCAACGCCATGATTTCCGGTAATGTCCATTACTCGCTGAACTACATCTTCATGATGATAATCAATCATATGGGTTGCTCCTAACGAGGACAAATATGCGTGATTAGCTTCTGAACTAGTAGCAATGATCTGTTCAACACCAAATGTCTTTGCTAACTGAATAGCAAAGCTTCCAACGCCGCCAGCACCTCCGGCGATAAAAATGCTGCTTCGATTTGAAATATCGAGCTTGTCTACCAAAGCGCGATATGCGGTCCAGGCTGCGCAAGGTGTAGATGCTGCCACTTCAACCGGAACCTGAGGGTGCTTTATGAGCGTTCTTGAATCATGGATAGCAAATTCAGCGAATCCACCGTGATTGCGCCTCATGTTTCCGTGATACAACACTTTATCGCCAACCTTCCAATCAACGACCGCATCGCCTACAGAGACTATTTCTCCTGATACGTCTAACCCGCCAACAAAATTGTTATCCATGTTAGTGACCATGTCTGACCAATAATGAATTTTTGCATCGACAGGGTTCAAACCAACAGCGTTAACTTTAACCAATACATCAAATTGGGTTTCTAGTTTTGGTGTAGGTAATTCGGATAAAGAGAAAGTATCGTTATCTCGTTGGTAAGTTATCGCTCTCATAGGTTTTCCTTATTATTAAGAATGGTCGAAAGTCATACTAACTCAGAGGGTGCTGCTGCAATAATTATGGTTTTTTCTTATTTTGATAATTTTAGGTTATGTTTGATAAAAAGGATTCGAGATGCTCTGAAATTATCATCGACAACCAGTCTGCATAGCTAACGACATGTAACTTTATGATAAGTAATGACTAGTTTTATTATTCCATTTTTATGGAAATATTTTGTTGATCTTTTGTTTTATGATTCTATAATTCCAGAAATATCGAAATAAAGGCTTATCTATCAGGTAAGCTTGTTAGCGAAAAATGACGAGGAGAGTAAATGTGAATACAGAAATTATAACTATGGCTAAAGAAGCGCTGGATATGTTTGCGTTTCTAGCAACCGAACTTATCATCTTATTTCTGGCAATTAGCTACATTGTCGGTGTGTTGCAAGATTTTCTAACGCCAGAAAAAATTCAATCTATTCTAAGCTCGAAAAAGGGTAAAGGTTACTTCATTGCTGCGTTGCTAGGTTCGATTACGCCTTTCTGTTCGTGTTCGACCATTCCTTTCTTAAAAGGCTTGTTGCGTGCAAGAGCAGGTTTTGGACCTATGATGGTGTTCCTATTTGCAAGCCCGTTGCTTAACCCAGTGATTATTGGCTTGTTTGTGGTGACTTTTGGTTGGAAAGTTGCGGTATTTTACTTTGCTATCGCGATGTCAGTATCAGTGGTAGCAGGCTATGTACTTGAAAAACTAGGGTTTGAGCGTTACGTTAAACCAGAAGCATATCAAGCGGTAGGTTCTTCTTCGTGCGGTACTTCTTGTGGCGATTCAAGCAAGAAAAAAGAAGAAGCGAGACCAGCATCAAGCTGTAGTACCAGCGCCTGCAATGAACCTACGCCAGTTGCGGCGAAAACATCTTGTTGTGGTGATGCACCAAAACCTGAACCTAAAGTGGAAGTGTCCTGCTGTTCATCAGACGGTAGTGCAACAGCGACAGTCGTGGAAGAGAAAGAGCCTAGCCGCTGGGTACGTATTTGGCAATCAACTTGGAAAGACTTTAAGCAAGTGTTCCCTTATCTCATGATGGGGATTGCGATTGGTTCATTTATCTATGGCTTCATCCCGACGGAGTTCATTGCGGAGTTCGCTGGTGAAGCGAAGTGGTACGCGATTCCGGTCGCAGCAATCATTGGTATTCCATTGTACATCCGTGCAGAGGCGGTCATTCCACTTAGCGCGGCACTAGTACAAAAAGGTATGGCTCTTGGATCTGTTATGGCGCTTATTATTGGTAGTGCTGGCGCAAGTCTTACAGAAGTAATTTTGTTGAAATCAATTTTTAAGAACCAAATGATCGCTGCCTTCCTAATCGTTATCTTAACGATGGCCATGGGAGCGGGTTACTTATATAGCTGGGCTTTTTTATAAAAATAACCCTCGGGCGATTGCTCGAGGGCTCTGTTTTTGTCGCCATATAGGGAAAGGGAAGTTTCCTATACCGCGCAGACTATAAAAAAATAACGAGGTTACTCGTAAATACTATAGGAGAAATACTTGCTGGCGATGGTTTTATGCTTACCGCTCTGGATCAATTTTTGTATTCCGCTATCGAGTAATGCTTTTAATTCTTTGTCTTGTTTTCTCACTGCTACGCCAATGCCACGGCCGAACCACTTTTCCTCTGTAAACGCTGGTCCAGTAAAGTGATAGCCTTTACCTTGTGCAGTTTCAAGAAAACCAGCACTTAAACCGATTGAGCCGCCAAATACAGCATCTAACCGTCCATTGAGTAGATCGGTAAATGCCTCATCGAACGTACCATAACGACGAATATCAATATCTGGATACAAGGCAGAAAGGTACTTATCACCAATTGTGGCTCTTTGAACTCCAATAGATAAACGATTTAGGCTGCCGTCATCCATGTTGATTTCTCTATCATTTTTCATTACAAACGAGTCGGTACTTTTGCATAAGGGACGGTGAAATCGACTTTCTTTTCTCGTTCTTCTGTGATTGTCATTGCAGCAATAATCGCATCGTTCTTGCGACTAAGGAGAGAAGGGATGATGCCATCCCAATCCATTTTTGAGATAACGCACTTTACTTCTAACTCTTTGCATAACGCGTTAGCGAGGTCGACTTCAAACCCTTCTAGCTTTCCCTCTTTTGTCGTCCAGCTAAATGGGGGGTAAGCCCCTTCAACAGTGAAGCGAATTTGTTTCCACTCTTTCGCATGGCTGAAAACTGAAAATAAGCTAATAAACAATACGACTATCCATTTCATAAACGTTTCCTTGTAACTATTTGGAAACCAATGTTTAACACAAAGTAAGCAAATATCAATGGAAGTGCATATATGTGTGACCTTTCGCCCGCATTGTGTGAGCGAAAGGTTTTGCGTGTATTACAGCTTATCTTCAATAGTTACGAGGGGAACTCTCGTTGAGACAGCGTGAAGTGCAATGTTGTGAATCATTTCATCGACCGTGGTACAGCTATCCATTAAGATCGAAACATCATACTTGTCCGCAGATTTTGAAATAGCAGTATGTGTCACGCAGTTTTGTGTCATCATTCCGCATACAAGTAACTCCGTTACATTTTTGCTTGCCAATACTTCTTCTAAACGTGTTCCTTCAAAGCTATCTGCGAAGTGCTTTACCACGATTTCGGAATTCGGCGCTAAAGCAAGAACTTCTGGGTGAATATTGGCACCGTCGCTGCCTTCATTGAAGAATGGGGCAATACCCATGGCAGGGTCGGCAATATGCTGAATATGAATCACAGGAATGTCTTGCTCATTGGCTTTAGTTATTGCTCTCTTAACATTGTCTAAAGTCGATTCTGTATTCCATAAAGGAAACTTTCCTTCCGGGAAATAGTCGTTTTGCAAATCAATTACAAGTAGGGCTTTTTGAGTCATTTTCTTTTCCTTTTATTCAGGATCATTGCGGTACGAATAATATAAAGACTTTTAGCCACCTTCTTTAGAGTCTAAAATGACACAAAAGAGTCAAAAAGCGACACTTGAAGATAATTGAAAATGAAAATAGCACTCGTTAATTACCCAGATAGCTCGCAAGCCTCCGTATATGGTTTAAGCGAACTCTTCGAGATGGCAAACCGTGCGGCGGCTAAATTGGGCGTTGATGTGCACTTTGAAGTAGAGATATTGGATCACTGGCCAAACACGCACTTCGATGTGAAAACAGCGGTAATGATTCCGCCTAGCGGCACTGGTCAATATTACTTAGAACCAGAGCCAGAGCTACTCGACTGGTTAAATGTCCAACATAGTAAAGGTGCGATTTTAGCCTCCGCCTGCGCCGGTACTTTTATTCTTGCTCAAACCCAGTTGTTGACCAATAAGTCTTGTACAACACACTGGGGCTTGGCTCCTTCATTAGCGAGTCAGTTTCCCGATATCCATGTAAGACAAGAAGCCATCCTTATTAACGAAGGAACGATCATTACGGCTGGGGGTATGATGTCATGGGTGGATTTAGGTTTGGAATTGGTTTCCTTATTTGCGTCACCGGCAGTAATGCGCCTGCTAGGAAAAATGTTGGTTATTGATACTGGTCCGAGAGAGCAACGCTTTTATCAACAGTTTACTCCAAACTTCCAACATGGTGATGGGGTAATTGTTCAACTACAGCACTATATAAACGATCATTATCAAGGAAAACTGAGCAATAAAGAGCTTGCAGAGTTGAGTTGTTTAACAGAAAGGACATTGCAGCGACGCTTTAAAAAGGCGACAGGTTTCAATGTTAACCAATACATACAAAGCTTAAGAGTACAAAAAGCTTGTGATTTACTTGAGTCGACAACCCTAACATTTGACGCAATATCATTTAGAGTGGGTTACCAAGATGTGAGCGCGTTCAGGAAAATATTTAATAGAATCGTAGGTTTAACACCGAAGTCGTTCAGATCTCGGTTCTGTTCATGAACGCCAGAAGTAAGATAATGTTGGTATTAAACATTTATAACTCAGAAGCAAACACCGCATATTTTTACAAGCTGGCTTAGCGTGATGAAAAGGGATAACAAGCTAAGCCAACCGTAGCGTACTCCTAATTACTGAACATTTTGTAGAATGCTTAAAGGGTTCTCAAATTACAATGACTTGTATAGGTCGTTGTTAATCACAAAAGCTATGTGATTTCCAAAACCAGTTTCCCAATATGTTGCTTGCGTGAAAATACTTCTTGCGCTTGACCTATCTGGTTCAAGGGAAATGACTCCGCGACTAAGGGACGAATTGCGTTCTGTTCGATATAGCGAACCAAGTTACCGAATACTTCTGGTGCCAAAACGGTACAACCAAATAACGCTAGGTCTTTAAGGTAAAGAGTTCTTACATCCAGCTCGACAATTGGGCCGCCTATGGCGCCGGAAACAGCGTATCTTGATCCTGGCTTTAGTACCTGAAGAAATTGTGGCCACTGCTCTCCTGCGACCAAATCAATCACTACGTCAACGCTGTTTTCTCCGAGAGTCGCTGTTAAATTTGCATCGCGAGGGATAACTTGGTTTGCTCCTAATGCCGTGATCTGTTCTTTCTTTTCTGGGCTGGCGATAGCAATGACGTATGCTCCACGCGCCTTCGCCAGTTGGATTGCGGCAGAGCCAACACCACCGGATGCCCCTGAAATCAGTACGGTATCGCTCGCTGTGACATTAGAGCGGACAAGCATGTTCTCTGCAGTTGAATAAGAACAAGGGAAGGAGGCCAAGTCGATATCCGATAAACTACTATTCACTGCATATGCATGTTTACTGTCAACAACAGTGAACTGAGCAAAGCCACCATCACATTCTGAACCGAAGTACCAAGGCAAGCTAAGTGCTTGACTGTTGAAGCGCGTAATACATGGTTCGATGAGCACGCGCTGGCCGACTCGTGATGGGCAGATATTCTCACCAACAGCGACGATGGTACCGCATACATCGGCACCTTGGATTCGAGGGAGAGATAGCGCGTCTCCTGACCAACTTGCATCCATGCTATTGGCGTCGTTTTTAGAATACCATGCTGTTCGGGTATTGATGTCGGTGTTATTGACTCCGGCGGCGGCTACTTGGATCAATACATCATCAGGCGAGGGGACTGGCACAGGTATATCATCGCGGTAACGAAGCATATCTGGCCCACCATGACCGATAAGTTGGACGCCTTTCATTACTTTCGGGATTGTGGTCATTGATTGTTCTCCTTCATTAGTTCTAGCAGAGTGTGTTCAGCGGATGCAAAGGCAGCGTGACCGAGAACCGGCCATGCGTTGGATAAACCTTCATGTAACAAGAAGAGTGTGGTTGCGAGGTCTTCTCGCTGACTTAGTTGGAGCATAAGCTGACGGACCGCCAATTTGTGTTGTTTTACTGCTTGATTAATCGATAGATTTTCTGGATAGGCTGCTAATGCATTGATGGACATGCAGCCATTCGGTGCAAACTCCTTCATCCAATCCTCGAGGCGAGTGAATAGGTGTAATACAGCCGGTGTTCCATTGGCAGGGGCGTCTTCGAGCAAAAAACTCAAATACCTTTGATGGCGATGCTCGAGAGCTGCAACAATCATCGCTTCCTTGGAGGGGTAGTATTTGTACAGGGTTCTCAGGCTGACTTCGCAGGCGTTTTTGAGTTGGGGTACGCTCGGCTCGGCGAAGCCATACTGACTAAATGCTTTTTCTAGGCTTGCTGCGATTTTTTCTTTCACTATTTGACATACCAGGTAGAACGTTTGTTTTACCCAAGGGTAGAATAAACTTTCTACCTCAGTCAATGGTGTATTTAAACTCTGTATTGAAAGCCCGACGTAATGCCGGGCTAATTTAAGTGATTTTTATAGATTCGGAACGTGAATCAGTGTGCCGTTGCGTGCTGCTCTCCACGCTTGTCTAGCATTCCGCTGAAACGGGTTAGTAGTAGAGCACCTAATACTACGATCGCGCCAATCCAAGGTGTGTGCATCAGCCCAGCATTGGCCACGATAAGGCCACCGCCCCAAGAACCCAGTGCAATACCTACGTTAAATGCAGCAATGTTGAGACCGGAAGCGACGTCGACTGCATCAGGTGAATATTTCTCTGCTAGTTTGACAACATAAACTTGAAGTCCTGGAACGTTACCAAAGGCAAAGGCACCCCAGACAAGAATGGTCACTACTGCAGAAGTTGGATTAAATGCTGTGACACTAAACACGAGCAATACCACAATTAGGCCCGAGAAAATCGCTGTCAGAGCTTTGATTGGCCCCATAGAGTCGGCCATCTTTCCGCCCCAGATGTTGCCGAATGCGACTGATACACCATAAACCAACATAATTAGGCTGATAGCGCTAGAGCCAAACCCCGAAACTTCTTCCAAAATAGGAGCCAAGTAAGTGAAGGCTGTGAACGTACCACCGTAACCGAGCGCGGTGATTGCGTACACCAAAAGTAGACGAGGTTGAGTCAAGACTTTTACTTGCGATGACAGCTTGGTTGCTGGTGGTTGTTTCAGATTACTCGGCACTAGCAGAGCGCTTCCTATCAGTGCGATGATTCCAAGGATCGCGACGATTAGGAAGGTTGCCTGCCAACCAAATGTCTGGCCAATCCAGGTGCCAAGTGGCACGCCCGTCACTAGAGCTACGGTCAGACCGGTAAACATAATAGCAATTGCGCTAGCGGCTTTTTCTTTTGACACTAGGCCAGTGGCGATAGTCGAGCCGATCGAAAAGAACACACCGTGTGCAAGCCCGGTCAGTATCCTTGCTGTAACTAGAGTGTTGTATCCAGGTGCTTGCCAGGCTAACAGATTGCCAAGAACAAACAGTGCCATAACAGAAAGCAGAACGTACTTTCTTTTCCAGTTACCAGTCAGCGCTGTTAAAACGGGAGCACCAACCGCGACACCAAGTGCGTACAGGCTAACTAAAAGACCCGCTGAAGGTAATGATACGTTGAGGTCGGAGGCCATAGTCGGTATCAGACCGACAATTACAAACTCCGTGGTTCCAATAGCAAAGGCGCTAAGCGTCAATGCAAGTAAAGCTAAAGGCATAACAACTCTCTCTTATAATCATTGAATATGAATGGATAAACGAATAGCCCGTTTCCATGTCGTGTATTATTAAAGAGTTATTCGTTGCGAAAAATGGTGTTTATTACAAAATACTTTTGCTATAAATGATGGAAATGCGCAATTAAGAAAGGGGATGAAATGTTAACCCGATCAGATGAATTAGAGATTCTCATGGCAGTTGTGGATAGTGGTGGATTTTCTTCCGCTGCTGATGCACTAGGTATTCAAGTCGCTAGGGTATCTCGTGCGGTTAGTAAAGTTGAATCACAGTTGGGGGTAACCTTGCTGAATCGCACGACACGCAGAGTGGAAGTTACTGAGGAAGGGCATCAGTTTGTTGAAGCGGTTCGCTTAGGTTTACTACAAATACAGCAAGCTGAAGAAGAGATCATTACACGAGGTGAATTACCTAAGGGGCGCTTAAGAGTTGATGCCGCTAGCCCATTTGTTTTACATCAACTCGTGCCGTTAATTCAGCCATTTAAAGAGGCTTATCCTGATATTCAACTCGATCTTACCTCTAATGAGGGTTTTGTGGATCTATTGGAAAAAAGAACCGATGTGGCGATACGTATTGGACGATTATCGGATTCAACACTGCATGCTAAACCTTTAGGAACAAGCCCACTATTTATCGTTGCCACGCCTGGTTATTTATCTAAACGAGGTTTCCCTGAAGCGGTGAGCGATTTGCGCAGTCATAACTTGATCGGTTTTTCTGGCGCTAAAGTGTTAAATCAGTGGCCATTACGAGGGTTTGAGATGATAGAGCCTGATATCCTATCCAGCAGTGGTGAAACGGTTAGACAGTTAGTGCTGGCAGGGAACGGCATTGCATGTTTATCTGGCTTTATGGTGAAAGATGATCTTGATTCTGGACGGTTAGTGGCATTGTTTGAATCGGAAAAAATCACAAATACTGGACGAGAACAGGTCAATGCTGTGTTCTACAAATCTTCTTCAGTCTCTAAACGTATTTCCGCGTTCATCGACTTTATTCAACCAAGACTTACTTTAAAATAACACTATTATTGTTGTTTTAATAAAAGAGTTTTGTTGTTATTGCAGCTTTTGTTTTTTCAACTGCCAAGCCTAGCGTGCCACCCCTTAGTAAGGTGGCACATATTTTTATTTGATCTTAGTTAAAGCGTGGCAACACGTACTGAGCGATCTGTTCCATTGATTTCTCAATTGGTTGGCTATTACGACGGAAATGCAACCCGATGTGATTGACTCCTGCTTCTTGCATTTTTTCTAGCTCATCGCTCAAGCCATTGACTCCGGCCCGGATACCAAAATGATGCCGAACGACTGGTGCATTTGGGTTATCGACTAAATCAAGATGAATAAAGCTGGCGTAGGGTTTGTTTCCCGCTACGGAGCGCCAAAGTGCAACGCGGTGTTCATGATCATCAGGTGTGCCTGGGTAGGCGAGCCAGCCGTCTAGGTTTTCTCCTATCCATTGTGGACTTTGCTGCGCTAACCCTGCGACATAGATAGGAATATCAGCAAACTCGGGTAATAACTGTAGATCGTTACCCAGCTTATCATTTTGCGTATCTTTCAAAATCTCTACACTTTCTCGAAAAGCCGAGCCACGGCTGTCAAAGTTAGCGTTAAAAACGGGATATTCACTAGGACGGTCTCCACTAGCCACACCGAGTATCAGGCGGTCACCACTTAACTCGTTGATGGTCGCAGCGGCTTTTTTTACTAGCCAAGGTTGTCTTAACGGTAATACTATCGCTGCTGTCCCTAGTAGAATGTTGTCGGTGCACGCAGAGAGATAGCCAAGATAACTGAACGGTTCATAAATTTGTGCCGCGTCTCCAAAGTTAGGGTCGTACAACGGGACATCTCTCACCCACGCTACGTTAAAGCCTAACTTATCGGCTAACATAATACGCTGTTTATGTGCACTCATGTCTGGTACGCCGAATGGTTTTCGTTGGAGCAGGCGTTTTGTCTGGCCTTCTTGGGTCCAGTCATTATCTAGGGGGAGCTCAACACCGATGGTGAATCTGTTACTTAAATCTTTATGCATTATGAAGCCTGACTATTACTTTGAGTACTAGGAGGCAAGGTGCCTCCCTGATATTCAGGACACTATGAGATTTTTGTTGTGAGAAAAAGCGGCAAAAAGACAAAAGTGTTTTGCCACAAACAGCGGTGGTCTTTAAAGGAACTGGTGGTTCTCTACCTTGATTTCTTGCTTGATGAAGTCAATAAAAGAGCTGATCCGGCGTGAGGTACTGGCATTTTTGTAATACACCGCATGAACTGGCTGTTCAACATTATGCGTGTGTTCACTAAGCACGCCCACTAAGCGACCAGCTTGTCGGTCAGAGTAGGTCATAAAGTCAGACAGGCAAGCTATCCCCGCACCATGTAAGGCTAAACATCTTAGCGTCTCGCCATTATCAGATCTTAGGCTACTCATAATACGCAGAAGTTTGTTCTTATCATCCATGATCGGCCATTCCTTAAGATACTCCGGCTTGTTGAATCCAAGTAGCTTGTGATTGAGTAACTGATCTATTGAGGTTGGAGTACCATGTTGTCTTAAATACTCTGGACTCGCGACGATTCGAATCCGACTTTTACCAAGAAATATCGCGCGCATGGTTGAGTTTTGTAGCTCACCGATACGAAAAGCAATATCGGTTTTTGTTCCCAAAAGGCTAATATTTTCCTCATTGGAATTGAGATCGATTTCGACTTCCGGATACAAGCTCTGATATTTAGCAATGTGCGGCGTTAGTACGTGCAGTAAGAAGGGGGTAGCTGCGTTTATTCGTAGGAGGCCAGAGGGCTTATATTTCTGGCTTTTCAGTTGTGCTTCGGCATTCTCTACTGCTTCTACAATATGTCTGACTTTATCGAGGTATATCGTTCCTTCATTAGTAACATCTAACTTACGGGTTGTGCGATTTAACAAAGTCGTTTCGAGTTTGGCTTCTAGCCGAGATACCGATCGACTCACCGCCGAGACGGTCATCGATAACAGTTCAGCCGCAGAGCTGATTGAACCCGTATCGACCACGGCCATAAAGGTGCGCATTTCATCTAGAGTAGCTTTCATTGTTGAATATATTTCAAATTAGATTTGATTATTGTTAACTTTACGGAAAGTTTCTTGCGGCGTAAAGTTTTGCTTCGAATCAACTATAAAATCGATAATTCAGGAGATTTAGATGAAAGTACCATCATTTGGCGTCGGCACGTTTCGTTTAGAGGGTGAAGTAGTTAAGGATTCAGTCCGTAATGCGTTAGAAGTGGGTTACCGCGTAATTGATACTGCACAGATTTACGGTAATGAGGCAGAAATCGGTGAAGTATTGACAAAGTCCGGTATTGCACGTGATGAGCTATTCATTACGACCAAGATCTGGGTTGATAACATGAACACGGAACAACTCATTCCAAGTCTAAAAGAGAGCTTAGAAAAGCTAAATACAGATTATGTGGATTTGACCTTGATCCATTGGCCTGGCAATAACAATAACTTGAACGAATACATGGCTTCATTACTTGAAGCTAAATCGCAAGGGTTAACCCGTAATATTGGCGTATCCAACTTTAATATTGACTTGTTGCAACAAGCGATAGAAGTGGTCGGTAAAGAGAATATTGTTACTAACCAAATCGAACTTAGCCCTTATTTGCAAAATCGTAAGTTGGTCAGCTTCATGCAGGAAAACGATATTCAGGTAACGTCTTACATGACCTTGGCATATGGGAAAGTACTTGGGGACCCAACTATTGCAGGTATTGCTGAGGACTATCAGGCCACGCCAGCTCAAGTCGCGCTTGCTTGGGCTTTGTCAAAAGGTTACGCGGTGATCCCGTCTTCAACTAAACGAGAGAATTTAGCAAGTAACCTGAAAGCACTTGAACTTAATCTGAGTGAAGAGGCGATTGCAAAGATAGATGCGTTGGAAAGAAATGGCCGCGAAGTAAACCCTGAAGGGCTAGCGCCTGAGTGGGATGATTGAGTGAGTTTCACGGGAAATCATTGCCTAAATGACACCTCTGCAATCGCTGACTTCCTCAGCGTTTGACGGTAGTACAACACCATAGACGATAACGGCTCGCTTGTCTGACGATAGTGCGAGCTTTTATCTTTTTGGCCTATTAGTTTACTGTATTCTCCCGGCCTTCAATTTGGCCGGGAGACGTCATTTAGAGATCAGTTACCAGTCAATTGTAGAGCCATCAAATACGCGGAAGCTTCCGGATTGCTCAAGTGTTAGCTGTTCTGCGACCGAAACAATGCCTGCAACACTTTCCTCGGCAGAAAAGGTTGCGTCCTCACCGCCCATATCGGTTTTTACCCAGCCGGGATGAACTGCGACAGTTTTTACTCCTCGCGATTCGAGATTGCGTGCTGCTGATACTAGAACCTGATTAAGCGCTGCTTTAGATGCTCGATAACTGTACATGTTACCTGAACTGTTATCGCTTAAACTCGCAACTCGGGTTGAGATTCCCACGATGGTTTTGTGCTGACTTTTCGCAACGTTGTCTTGTAGGGCTTGAATTAGCAGGGCAGGTGCGACGGTATTTATGTTTAGTACTTCTAGCCATTTTTTCTGGGTCATTTCGCCAAGCTTTGCACACTCTTCGCCTAATACACCTGCATTAAGAATTAAATGATCGAGCGGACGATCCGCTAATTGAGTGGCTAACTGATCGATATCTTGTTGGTTAGTGACGTCTAGAGCCATCAGTTGAAGTTGATTAGATTGGGTTACTAGTTCATTGAGCTGCTTAGCATTTTCTGGTGAACGACAAGTTGCGATAACTTGCCAACCTTTTCCAAGGTAGTGGCGGACAAATTGCAAGCCTAAGCCACGGTTAGCGCCGGTGATTAATACAGTAGACATCGCTTCTCCTACGTTGTTGAGTTGAACAACGACCATATTAGAGGCGACGTATAAGCATGTAATCAAAACAGTATAAAAATGGCCTAGGATTCGACATTGTCAAATCTTAAAATTTGAGAAAGATGCTGGCAAAGTGTTTTAGCCTAGTGACCGTCAGTTCGGAGGCAGCACCGCTAACACCTGCAACAGCAACGACTTTACCATCCAAGTAAAGGGGGATCGCTAAGCAATTGAGGTTTGGCTCTGCCTCTTCTAAATCGAGTGCGTAACCTGATAATACAACCTGATTAAGTTCAGTTTCTAACGTGGGGGATATTTGGTTTTCAAGGCGTAATGTTCGACGAAGCTCATCATCAAAACTAAGAAAAACTTTGCCGATCGCAGATGTTGTGAGTCCTTCTCGTTTCCCTCTCGGGCTACGGATAGTAAGAGGGTTATCCTGCTCTATAGCATCGATATACAAGTACTCTTTAGCGCCACTTTGTACAGCGAGGTAAGCTGTGTTGTTAGTCACTTGGGCCATTTTTTTCAGCAATGGAACAAAATGTTGTCGGATAGCTTCGTTTTTTTGTTCAATCGGCTTAGACAGTTCATAGCATCTAAACCCTAGGCTGTAGCTATGGTTGTGTTTGGATACATATCCAAGAGAGTGTAGAGTCGCAAGTAACCCGTGAACAGTCGTCTTATTTAACTGGATCGCATTACTGATCGTCTGTAATGATAGGGGAGACTCACTCATCGAGAGCAACTCGAGGATTAGAAAACCTCGCTCTAGAGACTGAATGTTTTTTCTTGCCTTGGGCACAAAGACTCCTTGATGATGGTGTTGCATCTGAATGGCTTACTGATGCTTCCACCTATAACAAACCACTACGCTGGTGGTTTGGCTTTATTAGAGAATATACTCAGCACTTAAACTGATCGGCTCGTTGTATGCGTCCACAAGGGAGTTTTTTCCTTGCTTCTTAGCATTGTATAACGCTTGGTCTAATATCGAATAGAGCTCATCAAAGTTGGTGAGTGGCATTGAGGTTGATAGATAGGCCAGACTCGCAGATATATTCAATTGATGGTTATTAAGCGAATGTACACTCTTTTCTGAAATTGTTTTATGCAGACTTTGTATTCTAAAGGGAACGTCAATCTCATCGACGTTTTTCAATAGCAAGATAAACTCTTCTCCACCTAAACGACCCAAGTACTCTCCCTTATTAAGTTTAGTTTTAAGCGCTTTGCATACCTGTTGTAGTACTAAGTCGCCAGTCGAATGACCGTACTGATCATTAATCGCCTTAAAGTCATCTAGATCGATTAATGCTAGAACGTAGCGGAAGTCTCCTTCCGCTTTGGAGGTTTGGCTTTTAATCGTCTCTATAATTGCCGCTCTGTTTAATGCACACGTTAAGCTGTCTATTTTGGCTTTTAAGCGTGTTTGTCGCTGAACCATCAATGCCAGAGCGAGGAGAATCAATAAACAGAAAACAACAAAATTATAAGTGCGTTGTTGGTCTGTGAGTTTTTCAAACTGGTACTGACTTAGAAAAGTTTCGTTGTTCAACTGCGCGACTTGTAGATCATATTCATACTCTTTTTTAGTGAGATCTAGTGCCTCTAACGCCTTGATATTACTCGCGTCTCGGTTCGTTAGTTCAATCGTCGAGTAGGCCTTGTGATGCTCCAGTGCCTTTTTGTAATCATTTTGAGCTTGGTATGCTTTTGAGAGGAGTAATTGGGCTTGCGCTTGCAATAAGGGCCTAGCGTTTTTTACCGCTAATCTTAACGCAATTGTACCGTGTTCAATCGATTTTTCGGGTGTATGGTTCTTTAAATATGCCAATCCAGCAGCCAAATGACCCTCTGTTTCAAGGTGCGTATTCTCATAAGTTTGAGCAATGTTTAATGCTCTTCCAATGTAATCTACCGCGGTATCCAATTGCCCAGAATCGGCCAAAGCAGCAGATAACCCTAAATAGGTCAACCCTTGCCCGTATGGATAATGAAGTTGTTCGAGAATCGTTAATGCATTTTTGTAGTGGCTGATGGACTTATCGAGTTCTTTGGATTTTCTGTACATCGCTCCTAGACTATGTTCGACTTGCGCAACTTCAAGAGGTGTCCCTTCATCTTGGCGAACCAGTAAGGCTTGAATGAGATATTGCTCTGATTGTTCAAATTGCCCCAGCTCTGCAAGTAAATTGCCGACGTCATTGTAAATCCCTGAAGGATCGCTTTGCGTCGACATGTTGGCCATCAACTGTCGATACAAACTTAAGGCTTTTTCATAGTCACCGCGGTAATTGTAGTTATTTGCTACCACGCGCAAAGCAAGATCAACAGGGAAGTTTTCTTGATGCTTATGATTTAAGTGGCTCTCTAAGGATGAGCAATAAAAGTTTGCTTTGTGATAACGACCTTGTTGATTCAGCGTATAACAAAGTTGATAGTTCATCAGAGCCTTGCCTTCGGAATCGGATATTTTCTTCATTGTCTGTCGCAAAGAAGAAAAGCTATCTACTGAGGCCTCGTAACTACCATGCTTACGTTCATTTAAGGCAAGAATATATTCTGATTCTAATTGAGAAAAATGGTTGTCTAAGACTTGACTGCTGCCGTAGTAAGGCTGATTTATGTTTGACATATATTCATAAATCAATCCACTTACGTAGAGCTTTTCGCTGTCCGATTTCGCTGTATGGTAGCGATCTTGAAGCATGCTCAATGCCGACTCAGGGTTGCTTCGTAGTGTGGTTTGGTAGACAGAGTGCCACTGTGTGATATTTTGGTTTGGTTCAATATCTTGAGTGTCGCTTGCATATACTGGAGTGAGCAAAAGTGACGCAAGCAAGGGATAGAGCACGCGCATGTTTAAACGAGCCTTTAATTTAAGGTGCCTTTAAAGTTGAGTTATCATAGCGCTTTTAACGCATCAGCGTTGTGATTAAGTTGGGTGTACTAAGAAAAAGAGTAGTAAAACTATGCACTTGGTCGAGATATTGAAAGAAGAGGCATAAAAAGAAAGACCTCAACATAAAGTTGAGGTCAGAAATCTTTAATCAATGTAAAGCTTTGCTAGATCTTGAGGTTCCATTTCTTTGCCTTCTAACTGATCGTTCCAGTTAGTTCCAACAAGAACACCATCTTCAGCAAGAGTCAAAAGCCAATCTTCAACAAAGATATCTAATGGGATTTCTAGTACAGTAAAATCTGCCCATTCTTCAACATTATGTGCTTCTGCATCTTCTTTAGAAGACCAGAAAGGCATGACTTCGCTGTTTTCGAATTCAGTTGAATCGCAAGATAGCCAACCTTCTTCATTGCGTAAACCCCAAACCAATTGGTTTTCTTTCGTTTCTGCAACAAAAAGGTCAAGGTTCGCTTGGATATCTGATGTAAGTTTGCTCATTTCAAAACTCTCGTTGTTATGACGTGGCTAGAGTAACACTAAAGTGCCGATTCCTAAAGCATAATACGGTTGTCGAAATGAGTAAAAATAAAGGAGCCGAAGCTCCTTTTCTGAGGTTAAGTATTCACTCGTTTTTGTTTGCTTTGTGCTTGCAGAGCAAACAAAAACAGGTACTTTACCTTTCTGGAAGAGTTGTGAATATTGTCCACTCTCTTTTTATCTCGCCTTTGTAACCAACGACTGATGCGGTTACTCGACGATTTAAAGCATGGCTGACTTCATCGGTCCCTTGCTGTGCTAAGTGAGTGTCACCAAAACCAACAATGCGGACTCTACTCGGTTCGATGTCGTAGCTTAGTAGGGCTTCACGGACATTGCGTGCTCGTCTTTCAGAAAGATCTTGGTTGTGCTTTGAACCACCAACTTTACTAGCATAGCCGTGCAGCTCTATCGAAGTAGTAGGGTACTCTTTTAAAAAGTCGGAAAGCTCTCGGACTTGTCTTCTGAAGACTGGATTGATCTCATCAGAGTCGTTAGCAAAAAGTATCCGCACTTGCATGTTATCTGATGCTTTAATGTATTCTCCACAACCGTCGTTGTCGACCTCTGAGCCTTCAGGTGTACCTGGGCACATATCTCGAGCATTGATGACACCATCGTTATCGTCATCTTGCAAATCTGCTATTTGTTCTGCATTTGGTACAGGACGATACTCATATTCGTCTTCAGCAACAACGTGTTGAGTGATGGCGAGCATACCCAATGCAAATAGAATCTTCACTGGTTTCATGATCAGTACTCCACCTTTTCATTCCATTCTGTAGGTACATCGACACGCAAGGCATTTAACAATTGGCCAGTCGCGTTCATAACGCGGTACTTGGCGTACTGCTCTGAGTATCGAGCATCCAAGTAGTTCTTTCTCGCTTCGAAAAGTTCGTTTTCAGTATTTAACAAGTCCAGCAGAGTGCGTTTTCCAATGCGATACTGCTTTTCGTAGGCGATGACAGTTTCAGAGGCCGAATCTACGTGATCCGCTAGGAACTCTTTTTGTTGAAGTGTTAAATCTAACGCACTCCAAGATAGACGAAGACCTTCTTCTACTTGGCGGTATGCACGTTCTCTTAGATCTTTTGCTTTATTTAGTTGGTAGGCAAAACTTTCAGCGTTGGCTACGTCACTACCACCGTTAAAGAGGTTGTAACGCATACGTAACATTGCTGTTGTCTCTTCGCTGCTTCCTTCGATACCGCTTGCATCATCACGCCATGTTTGAGCCGCTTCTACCGATATCGTTGGGTAGTAAGTTCCTTTAGATTGCTTGTATTGGAACTTTGCAGAGTCCACATCAGCTACCGAAATTTTGATTACTGGATGTGACTCGAATGCCAAGTCAATCGCTTCATCGATGGTGTAGGGAATAAAGTTTTGGTCCGCTCTTGGGAAAATCAATCCTTGTGGTGACTGTCCGACAAGGCGTGTAAAGGTGGTGTGGCTGTCATATAAGTTGTTCTGAGCTGCCACCAAGTTACCGTGAGCCTTTGCTAAACGAGCCTCTACCTGGGTTAAGTCTGCTGTAGAACCGATACCTGAGTTAACTCGCTTTTTAATGTCTTCATAGATCTTCTTATGCACTTTCAAGTTATTCTCGGAAAGTGTCAGAATTTCATAAGCTTTTACTGAGTCTAAATAAACTTTCGCGACCTCTAGAGCGGTGTCTTGGGCATCAGCTAGAAGTTGATAACGGACCGATTCAGCATCAGCTGCTGTTCGATCCATATCATTAAGTGTCGCTGAGCCATCCCATATTAGCTGGGTTAGTGTCACGGTGGCTTCTTTTCTTGTCAGATCGGTTGAATCTCGCCCTGACTCTGCAGGTTTGATTCCTTCGTAACCGATACCGGCATCTAAGTCTACGGATGGGAGGTAAGCACCACCAGATGCTTCATTCACATACTGCTTGCTAACGAATTCATTGAACGCACTTTTGATGTCAGGATTGGTTTTTAATGTGTTTTCAACCGCTTGCTCTAGCGTTTGCCCAAAAGCATGACTAGCGGTGAACATACCAATACAAAAGGCGTTGGCACGAGTCCACTTCACTGTGATTCTCCTAGATAATGGTAAAAATTCTCGAGGTGATAGGGCTTATAAGTGGAATACTTATAAGGGCGTCAATAATTTAGCGCACAATAACATTAATATGCGATGAAGTAACCTGTTGATTCGCTGTTCATTTGTTTCAATTTTGATAAATCAACCTACTAAATCTGCCTAAAACTTGAATTAAGATCTCAAATTAAAGATGGAGGTAATGGCTAGAAACGAGTGTCCAGATTTTAATAAAATAAAACACTTATGCATCTGGATTCTTATTGATGTATGACACATAATTACTTTATTGAGCATCAAATTGCTGTTATTGCACTATATATTCGGGCAATATATAGCAAATTAGTATTGTTAGTCAAAAACTTGACAGTTATTTAGGGTTAAGGTTTATATGGATCGTACAGCATTAGTGCCACTCGGTAATCAAGTCGTCGTAATAGGTTTGGATGGGCAGCTGAGAGTCCTTGCAGAAGGACAGCAGCCTCTACCAGGTGAAGTGATAGTGGCAATGACAGATGCTGCGCCTCAAGACCTGAAAATTCAGCTTGCTCAAGAGCAAGGTTTAAAAGATATTTCAGACGATGTAGCACAGATTATTAGTGCTATTGAGCAAGGTCAAGACCCTTCTGCTATTGATGAAGAACTCGCACCTGCAGCGGGTGAAAATAGTGGCTCCAGTTTGCAAAATAGTGCCACGATTGTACGAGATGGTACTGAAGTGCTAGCCTCAACAAACTTTGAAACTATTGGCCTAGAATCCCTCGGCTTATCTGAAACACAAGCGTTGACCTTAAATGACTTCTTCACAACAGGTATCGAGACAAGTGGGGATGGCTCAAGTAAGCCACTTACTAATTCTCCAGTGACATTAAGCGCTGTTGAGGAAGATAGCGATCCAATCACGATAACTACTGAAGAATTACTATCTAATGTCAATATTGATGATGCCGATACTCTTGTCATTACAAACGTCACTATTGAGAGTGGGAATGGCACCTTAATTGATAACAGCGATGGATCTTGGACTTACATTCCAGAGGCTGATGATGACACTGAAGTGTCATTCTCCTATGACATTATTGATAACGATGGCGGTGTTATTAATGGCACTGCTAACTTAGATATTACGCCTGTTAATGACGCGCCAATAGCAACTAATGATGCGATTCAAACTGACGAGGATTCCCAGGTTGTAATTGATGTGCTCGCTAACGACAGTGATATTGAAGGTGATGATTTAATCATTACCTCTGCTTCTGTACCAGAAGAGCAAGGTATCGTTGAGATTATCGATGGTAAGCTTGTTTTCACTCCGGCTGAAAATTTCAACGGTAATGCAACGATTAGCTACACCATCACAGATGGTGAGTTAGAGGATGAAGCTCAAGTTTCGGTAACAGTAAACTCAGTTAACGATGCGCCTATTGCCTCTAATGATACAACAATTACAGAGGAAGATAGCTCAGTAACGGTTGATGTCCTGCCAAACGACACCGATATTGATGGCGATACGCTGTCGATTGACTCGGCATCTGTGCCGAGTGACCAAGGGACAGTCGAGATTGTTGACGGCAAACTGGTGTTCACACCGGCCGAGAACTTCCATGGTGATGCCGAAATCACTTACACCGTGACCGATGGTGCACTGACTGACCAAGCGACGGTCAATGTCACCGTAAATGCGGTGAACGACACGCCTGTGGTTGAAAGCAGCATCGCAGACCAAACCTTGGCGGAAGATTTCACGCCATACAGCATCGATCTAAATACCGCTTTCAGCGATGTGGATAACGTGGATGGCGATCTGACCTTCAGCGTTTCTGGCAACAGCAACGTGTTGGTGTCGATTGAAAATGGCATTGCTACGTTCACTCCAACTGCGGACTGGAACGGCTCAGAAGCGCTGACCTTTACTGCCACCGATCCAAGCGGCGAAAGCGTCAGTCAAACGGTGAACTTCACAGTGGCGCCTGTGGCGGACATCGTGGCAGACAACGCGACGGTTGTGGAAGATACGCCAACCATCATCAAGGTCTTAGGTAACGACACGTTCGAAGGCGACGACAAAGTGGTGTCGTTGGATACCAATCACGGTCCAGCGAACGGCACGGTCTCGGTCAACCCGGACGGCAGCGTCACTTACACGCCAAACGACAACTTCCACGGTACAGACAGCTTCACCTACATCGTTACCTCGGGTGGGGTATCGGAGTCCACCACGGTGAACGTCGATGTGACGCCAGTGAACGATGCGCCAGTGGCAAAAGATGATACAGCTGTTACTGACGAAGACACGCCAGTGACAATTGATGTTCTGCCAAACGACACCGATATTGATGGCGATACGCTGTCTATCCAATCAGCGTCTGTACCTGAAGCACAAGGTACAGTTGAGATTGTTGACGGCAAGTTGGTGTTCACACCGGCCGAGAACTTCCATGGTGACGCTGAAATCACTTACACCGTCACCGATGGTTCACTGACCGACCAAGCGACGGTTAACGTCACCGTGAATGCGGTGAACGACACACCTGTGGTTGAGAGCAACATTGTAGACCAAACCTTGGTGGAAGATTTCACGCCATACAGCATCGATCTAAATACGGCTTTCAGCGATGTGGATAATGTGGATGGCGAGCTGAGCTTCAGCGTTTCTGGTAATAGCAACATTCAAGTGGCGATCGTCAATGGCATTGCTACGTTCACTCCAACCGCGGACTGGAACGGCTCAGAAGCATTGACCTTTACGGCCACCGATCCAAGCGGTGAAAGCGTTAGCCAAACGGTGAACTTCACAGTGGCGCCTGTGGCGGACATCGTGGCAGATAAAGCGACGGTTGTGGAAGATACGCCAACCATCATCAAGGTCTTAGGTAACGACACGTTCGAAGGCGACGACAAAGTGGTGTCGTTGGATACCAATCACGGTCCAGCGAACGGCACGGTCTCGGTCAACCCGGACGGCAGCGTCACTTACACGCCAAACGACAACTTCCACGGTACAGACAGCTTCACCTACATCGTTACCTCGGGTGGGGTATCGGAGTCCACCACGGTGAACGTCGATGTGACGCCAGTGAATGACGCGCCAGTGGCAAAAGATGATACCGCTGTTACTGACGAAGACACGCCAGTGACGATTGATGTTCTGCCAAACGACACCGATATTGATGGCGATACGCTGTCTATCCAATCAGCTTCCGTACCTGAAACACAAGGTACAGTTGAGATTGTTGACGGCAAACTGGTGTTCACACCGGCCGAGGACTTCCATGGTGATGCTGAAATCACTTACACCGTGACCGATGGTGCACTGACCGACCAAGCGAAGGTGGCCGTTACCGTTAACCCAGTAAACGATGCGCCAACCATCAAGGTCGATGCTGTAGAAAGTATCACTGAAGACGCGGTGAGTACCGATACGGTAGTGGCAACATTGGAAGTCGCTGATACAGATACGCCAGAAGAGCAATTAACCGTTTCTTTAGAAAACAACTCAAACGGCTACTTTGCGCTAGTTGGCGATGAAGTCAA